>JAABQI010000294.1 GCA_011391545.1 Rhodoferax sp. | reverse complement strand
GACGATGGATGTGCACCAAAGCGCGCTGCTCGGCCAGCATGCCCTGGCTTATGCCGCTTTGAGCTTTATGGCCATTGCCATGCACCGCCGCCTGCTGTGGTTCAGCGTGCCGTCGCAGGCCGCGCAGGTGTTGCCCCTGTTTGTGGCGGCCCATGCCCTGACCCTGTTGCTGCGCCTGCTGGCCGGCGACGACTTTCCCGGCTGGTCGCTGCTGCTGGCGCCGGCCCTGGAGGCCTTGCTGTGGCCGCTGGTCAGCGTGGTGCTGCTGCTGCCGCAAAGGCGCGCGCCCAATCCGGACGCCAACCGGCCCCTGTGAGCCTGCCGGTTTTGCCCCTCTGCTGAAGCGTTCATGAAGGTCATCCGCAACGTTCAACTCGACCTGGCCCGCTTTCGCCTGCGGGTGCTGGTGGCCAGCCTGCTGGTGCTGCTGTGCTTTGGCCTGCTGGTGGCCAGGCTCATCTACCTGCAGGTGCTGCGCCACGACGACTTGCTCGGCCAGGCCGAAAACAACCGCACGGCCATCGTGCCGATCGTGCCCAATCGCGGCCTGATCCTGGACCGCAATGGCATTGTGCTGGCCACCAACTACTCGGCCTACACGCTCGAGATCACCCCCTCCAAGGTGCCCAACCTGGCGCAGACCATTGACGACCTGGCGCAGCTCGTGGAGATCACGCCGCGTGACCGGCGCCGCTTCAAGAAGTTGCGCGAAGAGGGCAAAAGTTTCGAATCCATCCCGCTGCGCAGCCGCCTCAGCGACGAAGAAGTGGCCCGCTTTGCCGCGCAGCGCTACCGTTTCCCCGGCGCCGACATCAAGGCGCGGCTTTTTCGCAGTTACCCCTACGGCGAACTCGCGAGCCACGTCATCGGCTACATCGGGCGCATCAACGCGGCAGAAAAGGAGCAGCTCGAAGAGTCCGAGGAGGCCGCCAACTACCGTGGCACCGACTACATCGGCAAGCTCGGTGTCGAGCAAAGTTTCGAGGCGCAACTGCATGGCATCACCGGCGTCGATGCGATGGAAACATCGGCTGGTGGCCGCGCCACCCGGCGCCTGTCGAGCCAGCCCGCCATACCGGGCAACAGCGTCAGGCTGTCGATCGACATCAAGCTGCAAAAACTCATCGAGGACATGTATGGCGATCGCCGCGGCGCGCTGGTGGCGCTCGACCCCAAGACCGGCGAAGTGCTGGCCTTTGTCAGCAAACCCACCTTCGACCCCAATCTCTTCGTCGAGGGCATTGACCAGGACAGCTGGCAGGGCCTCAACGAGTCGATCGACAAACCACTGCTCAACCGGGCGCTGCGCGGCACCTATCCGCCGGGCTCCACCTACAAGCCTTTCATGGCGCTGGCTGCGCTCACCACCGGCAAGCGCAGCGCCAGCACACAGATCAACGACCCCGGTTTTTTCATGTTTGGCGGTCACCGTTTTGGCAGCCCCGAGAACGAGCGCGGCGGCATCATGGACATGCACCGTGCCATCGTTGAGTCGAGCAATGTCTACTTCTACACGCTGGCCAACGAACTCGGCGTGGACACGATGCACGACTTCATGGCCCCACTGGGCTTTGGCCAGCTCACCGGCATCGACATTCACGGCGAAGTGCGCGGTGTGTTGCCCAACCAGGAATGGAAGCGCAGCTACTTCAAGCGCCCGGAACAGCAGCGCTGGTACGCCGGCGAGACCATCTCGTTGGGCATCGGCCAGGGCTACAACAGCTTCACCATGCTGCAGCTCGCGCAAGCCACCGCCATCGTGGCCAACAACGGCATCAAACACTCGCCCCAGTTGGTGCTCGCGACACAGGTGCCTGGCAGTCAGGTCATCAAGCCGGTCGCGCCGCAACCCGCTGTCGACCTGGGTTTCAAGCCCGGGCATGTGGACATCATTCGCCGCGCCATGGTCGGCGTGACGCAGGATGGCACTTCGCGCCGCGTCTTTGCGGGCGCGCAATACCTCAGTGGCGGCAAAACGGGCACGGCACAAGCCGTCTCGATGGGTAAAAACGAGAGGTACAACGCCGCCCGCATGGAAGAGCGCAGGCGCGACCACGCGCTCTACATTGCCTTTGCCCCCGCCGACGACCCCAAAATCGCGCTGGCCGTGATTGTGGAAAACGCCGGTTTCGGTTCGACCTCAGCCGCCCCGATCACGCGCAGGGCGTTTGACTACTGGCTGCTGGGCCACTACCCCAACGACGAAGACATGGCGCTGGTGCGCAAGGGCCAGGCTTCAGCACCCGTGGGCCAGCCACTGATGGCCGCAGACGTTCCCTGGCCGCGCGGCTCAGCGGCGGCGGTGCCGTTGGCAGCGCTACCGCCTGCGTCGGCAGCGTCAGCAGCGTCAGCGGCATCGTTACCGGTTCAGTAAGGGTTTAACGCATAAAGGCATCAAAACTGGTTTTCAGGATCAGCGCGCTGACCACCAGCAAAAACACCACGCGCACAAAGCCGGTGCCATGCTTGAGCGCCAGCCGTGTGCCAGCCAGGCTGCCAAGCACATTGGCCAGCGCCATGGCCAGCACAAAATGCCACCAGATGTGGCCCTTGGCGATGAACAGCGCCAGCGCCGACAAGTTGGTGGCAGTGTTGACCAGCTTGGCCGCCGCCGAGGCACTCAAAAAGTCGTAGCCCAGCACGCGAACGAACAAAAACACCAGAAAACTGCCGGTGCCAGGCCCAAAAAAGCCGTCGTAAAAACCGATCACGCCGCCAATGCCGGCGGCGATCAGTTGTTCCTGCAAGCCGGAAAACCTGGGTGCATGGGAGCGTCCCAGTTCCTTTTTGGCCAGCGTGTAGAGCAGCACCAGCAGCAGCACAAAGGGCAACACCTTGCGTAAAAATTCGGGCGATACCACCGTCACCAGCCAGGCCCCGGCAAACGAGGCCAGCAGCCCGGCGCCCGCCGCCGGCAGCAGTGCCGCCCAGCGCATCTGCACCTTGCGGCTGTACTGCCAGGTGGCGATGCCGGTGCCCCACACCGAGGCGCCCTTGTTGGTGCCGAACAGGGTGGCCGGGTGCGCGTTGGGAAAAGTGGCAAACAAGGCGGGGATCAGAATCAGCCCGCCGCCGCCCACGATGGAATCGACAAAACCGGCAAACAGCGAGGCGACAGAGACAATGAGCAATTCCATGGCGACATTGTCACGCTTGGCAGCCCCATTGAAAAAGGCACCGGGGTTGCCGGTGCCTTATCTTTATTGTGTTGTTTGACCCTGATGGATCTTATCTCCTGGGGTCCTTCACCTTGCACAGCCTTGCTCTGCCCGGCGATGGTGCAACTGTATGCGCCAATTGAGTGCCTTGCTATCCGGAATTACCCTTGGCTGGCGCTGATTTGGTGCGTTTGCGGATCAGGCTCCCGCCGCAATCCAGCGCGCCGCTTTTTCGGCCATCATCAGGGTCGGCGAATTGGTGTTGCCGCTGGTGATCACCGGCATGGCGCCGGCATCCACCACGCGCAAGCCGGCAATCAAGCCGCCCGGCCCGCGCACCCGCAGATGCGCGTCCAGCACCGCCAGCGGGTCGTCGTCGCGGCCCATTTTGGTGGTGCCCACCGGGTGAAAAATGGTGGTGGCAATGTCGCCGGCCAGGCGCGCCAGGTCATCGTCGGTTTGGTACTGCACACCGGGCTTGAACTCTTGCGGCTGGTACCTGGCCAGCGCCGGCTGCGCCACGATGGCGCGGGTCAGGCGCAGCGAATCGGCCGCCACCTTGCGGTCGGCCTCGGTGCTCAGGTAGTTCGGTGCAATGGCGGGGGCAGCCGAGAAATCCGGTGACTTGATCTGCACGCTGCCGCGACTCGTGGGGTTGAGATTGCAGACGCTTGCGGTGAACGCCGGGAAACTGTGCAGCGGCTCGCCAAAGGCCTCCAGACTCAGCGGCTGCACGTGGTACTCGACGTTGGGGTAGGGCTGGCCTGGGTCGCTGCGGGTGAAGGCGCCCAACTGGCTTGGCGCCATGCTCATCGGGCCGCTGCGCTTGAACGCATATTCCAGCCCGATCATGGCCTTGCCCCACAGCGAACTGGCCTGCATGTTGAGCGTCTTGACGTCCTGCACCTTGTACACCGAGCGAATCTGCAAATGGTCCTGCAAGTTGGCCCCGACACCGGGCGCGTCATGCAGCACTTTGACGCCATGTTGCTGCAGCAACGCGCCCGGGCCGATGCCGGAGAGCTGCAAGATTTGCGGTGATCCAATACTGCCAGCGCTCAGGATCACTTCGCCCGAGGCTTGGGCGGTCACCCTGCCGCTGGGTGTCTGCACCAGGGCGCCGGTGCAGCGCAACTGGCCGTCGGCTTGCGCCTCAATAGTCAGTTTGACCACCTGGGCCGAAGTCCAGAGCGTGAAGTTGGGGCGGCTGGTGCACACGGGGCGCAAAAAAGCCTTGGCGGTGTTCCAGCGCCAGCCGCTTTTTTGGTTCACTTCAAAATAACCCACGCCTTCGTTGTCGCCCTGGTTGAAGTCATCCTTGGCAGCGATGCCGGCTTGCTGCGCAGCCTGGGCAAAGGCGTCGAGCACATCCCAGCGCAGGCGCTGTTTCTCCACCCGCCACTCACCGCCCGCGCCGTGAAATTGCTTGAACTCCCCCAGCTTGCCCGAGTTTTGACTGGCAGTCGCACCATCGAGCCGGTAATGGCTTTCATGGGCCATAAAGTCGGGCAGGCTGTTTTGCCAGCCCCAGGCCTCGTCGCCGGTGAGCTGCGCCCACTGGTCGTAGTCGCGCGCCTGGCCCCGCATGTAGATCATGCCGTTGATGCTGCTGCAGCCACCCAGCACCTTGCCGCGCGGGTAGCGCAGGCTGCGGCCGTTCAGGCCGGCATCGGGCTCGGTCTTGTACAACCAGTCGGTGCGCGGATTGCCGATGCAATACAGGTAGCCCACCGGAATATGAATCCAGTGGTAGTTGTCGGGGCGGCCCGCCTCGATCAGCAAGACCCGTTTGGACGCATCCCGCGTCAGGCGGTTGGCCAGCAGGCAGCCGGCCGTGCCAGCACCAATGATGATGTAGTCGTAGTGGGTGTTCATGGCGAAACTCTTTCTTATGTCGTGATCATGGCGCTGCCCGGGCCTTGTCTCGGCAAACATTTTGCCCCATGGCTCGGACAATGTCGAAAAAACCAGTCGCCTTCAGGTTGCCGTTAACATTCCAGACACTCCACTTGCACCATGCCCGAAGCCGTCCCCACGCTGACCCTGCAAACCGCTCCCGACGGCGGCGACTGCGCCGTGCTGGGCGGAAGCTGGAGCGCGGCGCGGTTGGCCGAGCCGGCCAGCTGGAGCCGCATCAGCCAGGGTTTGCCTGACCTGGTCACCAAGGGCATCGTGAGTTGGGACTTGCGCGCCATCACCCGGCTGGACCACACCGGCGCGCAACTGCTGTGGAACACCTGGGGCCACCAGTGGCCGGCGCAATTGCAATGGCACCCGGTGCAGCGCACCATGCTGGAGCGGGTGGCGCATTTCACGGCACCGGCCGTCAAACCGGCACGCCGCTCGGCGTGGCAAGTTTTCCTGCAACTGGGCAAGCTGCTCTGGATGCTGTGGGACCATGCGGTGGGAATGTTGGCTTTGCTGGGCCAGTTGCTGCTGGATGGCCTGAGGTTGCTGCGTGCGCCCGGGCGCGGCCCGTGGCGCGACGTTTCGGGTCACCTCTACCGCATCGGTGCGACGGCGCTGCCGGTCACCGCCTTGGTGGGCTTCACCATCGGCGTGGTGCTGGCCTACCTGATGTCGCGCCAACTGCGCCAGTTTGGCGCCGACACCTTCATCGTCGACATCCTGGGTCTTGCGGTCATCCGCGAGCTGGGGCCGATGCTCGCGGCGATCCTGATTGCCGGGCGTTCCGGCTCGGCCATCACCGCGCAGATCGGCGTGATGCGCGTGACTGAAGAGCTTGATGCCATGCGCGTCATGGGCATCGCGCAGGGCTACCGGCTGGTGCTGCCGCGCGCGATTGCCATGGCCATCGCCATGCCCCTGATCAGCGTCTGGACCACGCTGGCCGCGCTGCTGGGCGGCATGCTGGCCGCTGATGTGGTGCTGGGCGTGACGCCCGCGTATTTTTTTGCCACACTGCCCGACGCCGTTGAGATTTCCAACCTGTGGCTGGGCTTGGGCAAGTCGGTGGTGTTCGGCTTGCTGATTGCGCTGATCGGCTGCCACTATGGCCTGCGTGTCAAGCCCAACACCGAAAGCCTGGGGCAAGGCACCACCGCCTCGGTGGTCACGGCCATCACGGTGGTGTTGCTGGTGGACGCGGTCTTTGCCGTGGTGTTCAAGAATATCGGCCTATGAACCAGCCCGTTGTCGAGATTGACAAGTTGTGGTCGGTGTTTCACGAGGCCGGGCGCGACGTCGTGATCCATCAGGACCTGAGCCTGCGCATTGAAGCCGGTGAGCTGGTGTCGATCGTGGGTGGCTCCGGCAGCGGCAAAACCGTGCTGCTGCGCCAGATGCTGGGGCTGGAAGTGCCCGCGCGCGGGCGCGTCACGGTGTTGGGCGAGGCGGCATCCAGCATGGGGCGCGAAGGCGCGGCCAGCCGGGTTGGCATGCTGTTTCAGCACGGTGCATTGTTCTCTGCCTTCAGCGTGCTCGACAACATCGCCTTTGCACTGCGCGAGCTCAATACCCTGCCGCGCGACCTGATCGTTGACGTGGCCATGGTCAAGCTGCGCATGGTGGGGCTTGACCCCTCGGCTGCGCACCGGATGCCCGCTGAGCTGTCGGGCGGCATGATCAAGCGCGCGGCGCTGGCGCGCGCCCTGATCATGGACCCGCCGCTGCTGCTGCTCGACGAGCCCACTGCCGGCCTCGATCCCGGCAGCGCCGACGAATTTTGCGCGCTATTGCAGTCGCTGCACCAGGAACTGGGACTGACGGTGGTGATGGTCACGCACGACCTCGACACGCTGCTTGAGCTCAGTACCCGCATCGCCGTGGTGGCCGACCGGCACATCGTGGCCGATGGCAGCGCCGCCGAGGTGATGGCGCAGCCGCACCCGTTCATCAAGGAATTCTTTTTGGGCGAACGCGGTCGCCGCGCCAGCGCCTTGCTGCAGGAGCCGCTGTACGCGCCCTCGAGCTTACTTGCCGATACAAAAACTTGAAAAAATCACGCCCAGCAAATCGTCCGAGGTGAATTCGCCGGTGATCTCGCCCAAGGCGTTTTGCGCCAGCCGCAACTCTTCGGCCAACAAATCCAGCGCCTGTGCCTGGGCTTCCAGGTGAACCTGCGCCGCCTGCAAATGGTCTTGTGTCTGATGCAAGGCCTGCACATGGCGCTCACGGGCCATGAAAACGCCTTCCGAGCCCGACTGCCAGCCGGCCACCTGGAGCAGCTTATGGCGCAGCGCATCAAGCCCGGCGCCAGTCTTGGCCGACAGTTGCAAGCCGTCCGGCAGGCTTTGCGCCGGCGCGGCGTCCATCTTGTTCCAGACCTCGATCACCGGCACCTGCCTGGGTATTTTTTGGGCGATGGTTTGGGCGATGGCGGCATCGTCGGCGCGGTAATCGGCTTGCTCCAGGCGCGTCAGGTCATGCAGAAACAGCACCGCATCGGCTTGCGCAATGGCGTCCCAGGCGTGGGCAATGCCGATCTTTTCAACCTCGTCCTCGCTCTCGCGCAGACCGGCGGTGTCCACCACATGCACTGGCACGCCCTCGATCTGGATGGTTTGCTGCACCTTGTCGCGGGTGGTTCCCGGGATGGCGGTGACGATGGCCAGCTCGGCCCCGGCCAGCGCGTTGAGCAGCGAAGACTTGCCGGCGTTGGGTTGGCCCGCAATCACCACCTTGATGCCTTCGCGCAGCAGCGCGCCCTGTTGCGCGCGCGCCCTCAGCGCCGTCAAATTCTGGATCAGTTGTGCGAGCTGCCCCTGCGCATCGGCTTTTTGCAGGAAGTCGATCTCCTCTTCGGGAAAATCGAGCGTCGCTTCGACCAGCATGCGCAAATGGATCAGGGCGTCGCGCAGGCTGTGAATTTCCTGCGAAAAAGCCCCCGCCAGCGAGCGGCTGGCGCTGCGTGCCGCGGCCTCGGTGCTGGCGTCGATCAGGTCGGCAATGGCCTCGGCCTGCGCCAGGTCGATCTTGTCGTTGAGAAAGGCGCGCTCGGAAAACTCGCCCGGCAGCGCCACGCGCAAATGCGCCAGCCGTGCCTGACCGGCGGCGGTCAGTTCGGCCGCCGCCTGCAGGCAGCGCGCCAGCAGCAATTGCAGCACCACCGGCCCGCCGTGGGCCTGCAACTCCAGCACATCTTCCCCGGTGAAGGAGTGCGGCGCGACAAAATAAAGCGCCAGACCGTGGTCAATGGCCTGCCCTGTGTCGTCCAGAAAGGCGGTGTAAGTGGCTTCGCGCGGTTTGAGTGAGCGCCCGCACAGCGCCAGCACCAGTTCCTGCAAACCTCGCCCGCTGACCCGCACCATGCCGACCGCGCCGCGACCCGGTGCCGTGGCAATGGCCACGATCGGGTCACTGTGGCGTGGCAGGCTCACGGAAAATCAGTCCGGTTTCGCGCAGAATTTCCACAATCAGTTGGGGACAGGGCACGCTCACCGCGTGTAGCTTTGGGCTGTCCCACAAGATTTCAGAACTTCGGCAAATGGAACTTCGGCGGCACGCCCATGCGGGTGTTGATAACCCACTGCTGGGCAATCGACAGCACGTTGTTGGTGATCCAGTACAGCACCAGACCGGCCGGGAAGAAGAAGAACATCACCGAAAACGCCAGTGGCATGAACCACATCATCTTGGCCTGCATGGGGTCAGGCGGCGCCGGATTCAGCGACGTCTGCAGCACCGTGGTGAGCGTCATGATGATCGGCAAAATGAAATACGGGTCGGGGCTGGAGAGGTCGTGAATCCAGCCGATCCAGGGCGCGTTGCGCATCTCGACGCTGGCCAGCAGCACCCAATAGAGCGCAATGAACACCGGAATCTGGACCATGATCGGGAAGCAGCCGCCCATCGGGTTGACCTTTTCCTCGCGGTAGATGCGCATCATTTCCTGCTGCATCTGCTGCGGGTTGTCTTTCAGGCGCTCGCGCATTTCCATGATGCGCGGGTTGACCGCCTTCATCTTGGCCATGCTGGAATAGGCTTTGGCGTTGAGCCAGTAAAAAGCGATCTTGAGCAACAGAACCAGCGCCACGATCGACCATCCCCAGTTGTGGATGAAACCATGCAGTTTGTCGAGCAGCCAGTACAGCGGCTTGGCCAGGATGGTCAGCCAGCCGTAGTCCTTGACCAGTTCCAGCCCGGGCGACAGGGCTTCCAGCACTTTTTCTTCCTGCGGGCCGGCATACAGCGTGGTCGCAACCGTCTGGCGGGCGCCCGGGGCAATAGATTCAAGCGGCGCAATCATGCCCACCGAGTACAGGTTGGTGTCGACCTTGCGCATGAACAGGTCGCGCTTGACGCCGTCAGCCAGCAACCAAGCGCTGGCAAAGTAATGCTGGACCATGGCCACGTAGCCGTTTTGTGCCGATTTTTCGATGTCGACCTTGCCTTCTTCAATGTCGGAAAACTCGACTTTCTGGTATTTCTGGGCTTCGGTGTAAACGGC
Organism: Rhodoferax sp.; assembly: GCA_011391545.1. Lineage (GTDB taxonomy): Bacteria > Pseudomonadota > Gammaproteobacteria > Burkholderiales > Burkholderiaceae_C > Rhodoferax. The sequence goes on along the minus strand of JAABQI010000294.1, from coordinate 2,285 downwards.
CGGGCCGGTGAAGGTGAAGTAAAGCGCCGATTCACCGGGCGGCTTGTTGCCGTCACGCACCAGTTGCAGGTACAACTGAGGCGCCAGCGCGGTGGTGCCAACATTGACCACCTCATGCTTGACCGCCACCACGTAGCTGCCGCGCGTCAGGGTATAGGTCTTGATGAGCTGAATGCCGCCGACTTCGGCCGATTCAAAGCGCAACTCCAGCGTGTTGCTGCCTTCCTTGAGGCTGCGTTCGCCCGGGGCCAGTGTCATGACCGACTTGTGGGTCGGCAACGCAGGGCCGCCCGCGCCGGCAATCAGGCCCGACTGGGCCAGGTAAACGCGGTCTTTGCTGTCGTCAAAAAGAACGAAATTGCGGTCTTTGTCCGCCATATCGGCGTGTTTGAGCATCTCGGCCTTGACCAGCGAGCCGCCTTCGGTGCTGAACGTGAGTTTGAAAACGTCGGTTTCGACCAGCACCAGTTCCTGTGCTGCGGCGGGCGCAGCAACTGGCGCTGCCAAGGCAGGCGCGGCACCGGCGATCTGGTCCGCCCCCGCCACGCTGTTGCTGGCAGTTGGCACGCTGCTGGGCAGGCTGCCCGGCACGCTGGAAGCGGCAGTTGGGTCTTGGGGCTGCACGACAGCGGGCGTACTGCCGGGGAAGAAGGTGGCTTTGCGGCCGTTGTAAACCTGCCATTGATCCCACAACATGACCAGGGAAAAACCAAGAATCACCCACAAAATGGTGCGGCGGATATCGTTCATGAGGACTTCTTTTGAATGGAAGAGGGAATCAACCGGGTAAACAAACCGGACGAGGCCTTGGCGGATTCTTCGGGCACCGGATCGAGCCCGCCGTCACACCAGGGATGGCAGCGCCCGATGCGATGCAGCATCAGGTAACTGCCCTTGGCCGCACCAAAGCGTTGCAGGGCCTGCAGCGCATACACCGAGCAGGTGGGCTCGAAGCGACACGACGACCCAAGCCAGGGACTCAACAACAAACGGTAGGCCTTGATCAGCCCGATCAGCAAGCGGGTCATCATGCGTCAGCCCGCGCGTGAACCTGCGGCAGCGCTCGGGTGGCACGGGCCAGCAACTGGTGCAACTCGGTGCGCGCCGCCAATTTCAGGGCGTCAGAGGTCGCGCTGACAAAGCTCGCCCGGTCAAAGCTGCTGCGCAGCCGGACCACGTAAGCGGCCACGGGCAATTGCGCCTGGTACAACTCGCTCACGGTGTAAATCTGACGTTTCAGGACGTTGCGTGTCACGGCGCGCTTGGCCCAGCGTTTGGGCACCATGGCGCCGAGCCAAACCGCGGCCACGTTGAACATTGGCTTGACGGTCAAATCCACTTGGTCAGCATCCAGCGGCACCGCATGCAAGGCGAAGTGCGGGGTTCGCGACAGGGTCGAACCAGCGAGCACGGCTTGAAACTGGCGCCGACTTTTGAGCCGTTGCAAGATCAGGCAAACGTTGGCAGACTGCGACCACCGTTAAATCAGACAGCCAGACGCTTGCGGCCTTTGGCGCGGCGCGCGTTGATCACGGCACGACCGCCACGGGTTTTCATGCGCACCAAAAAGCCATGCGTACGGGCGCGACGAATCTTGGAGGGTTGGTAAGTGCGTTTCATTATCGAAAATCCTAAGAAGCTCAGAGGCGGGCTGCCCCCGTTTGATTGAATATGCCAACGGCATCAACGTTAATTTCACCCGAACAGTTCAGGCGAACCGCAGATTATCGCAAACTTTTGAACGGGTGGTAAATCACGGGAAGACCCGTAGTGTGGATAAGCATTTGATAAATTAGAATGCAGACGGTCAGAAATCAAAATTATCCACAGAAACAAATCGCAAAATGACCGAGGGAATCCACCCCACCCCCCCAGCCGTGCAAGACCAAAGTGGCGCAGATTTTTGGCAATCCTGTATTGATCAACTGGCGCAGGAACTCCCCGAACAACAGTTTCAGACCTGGATCAAGCCGCTGTCGGCCCAGGTGGCCGATGACTTGTCCAAAGTGACCATTTTTGTCGCCAACCGGTTCAAGATGGACTGGATCCGGGCCCAATACAGCCAGCGTCTGGCCCTGCTGATGGAGCGCCTGACCGGCCAGGCCGTACAGATCGAGCTGGCGCTTGCCGCCCGCGAAGCCGTGGTCCGCAAGCCCGAGCCCAGAGTGGCGGCCTCCGCCGCGCTGGCAGAGACGCTGGCCGAAGCCGACCATTTTCGCCCGGCCGAACCCCTCAAAAGCCGCCTCAACACGGCCCTGACATTTGACACCCTGGTCGAGGGCAGT
>JAABQI010000293.1 GCA_011391545.1 Rhodoferax sp. | reverse complement strand
GCCAACCATGTGCGCAGCATTCTTGGCAAGACGCAGGCCGCCAACCGGACCGAAGCGTCCGCGTTCGCGGCACGCCATAAATTGTTGCCACCAGAATAGTCAATTCTGGTCATGCGCGGCGCGGCGGGCAGCGGCATGATTGAACCCCAAGGCAGACGCAATCCGGCGCCGCCGAACCCTGAAACGGAAGGAGTAACGTCATGTCATCCACCCTTTATGAACGCCTGGGGGGCGTTGAGCGCATCAGCCAGCTCGCCAGGGACGTGGTCGCCCTGCACTACGTCAACCCGCTTTTCAAGACCCGCTTTGAGCAGGTCAAGGACCGCGGTCAACTCGAGCGCAACATCAGCGACTTCATCTGCGCCGGCACTGGCGGGCCGCAGAGCTATACCGGCAAGGACGTGCTGGCGGCCCACAAGCACATGAATATCGACGAGCAGGAGCTGGTGTCAGCCATCGACGACGTGATGGCGGCCATGACCAAGAACGGTTACGAGCAGGCTGAGAAGAACGACATTCTGGCCATCCTGTATTCGCTCAAGGGTGACGTGGTGCGCGTCTGAGCGAAGCGGCGCCCATTTTGATGCTGCAGACTTGATAACTCACAAGTCATGCGGAACTTGAGCGCATTAAGCTTCTGTGTCAACGGAGGCTGTCATGCAATCAAGTCATCAAACTGCGCACTCACAACTGGTACACATGCCGGTCGATCAGGTGTTGATCGAAGGCATGCTGGAACTGCCCGCCAGGCCGTCGGGCCTGGTGTTGTTCGCCCATGGCAGCGGCAGCAGCCGGCACAGCCCGCGCAACAATTTCGTCGCCAGGGTGTTGCGTGAAAAGGGCCTGGCAACGCTGCTGATGGATCTGCTGACCCCGCAGGAAGACCTCGATTACCAGACGCGTTTTGACATTGAGCGATTGACCCGGCGCCTGCTGCTGACCAGCCAATGGGCACAAGGCCAGCCAGAGACTGCCCATCTCCCGGTCGGCTACTTTGGCGCCAGCACCGGCGCGGCAGCGGCCTTGCGTGCCGCCGCCGCGATGGGCGACAGGGTGCGGGCCGTGGTGTCGCGTGGTGGCCGCCCGGACCTGGCCGGGCAGGCTGATCTGGTGAAGGTGCGCGCGCCCACCCTGTTGCTGGTGGGGGGCCTGGATACCCAGGTGATTGAACTCAACCAGGCCGCCTATGCCTTGCTGTCGTGCACCAAGAAGCTCAGCATCGTGACCGGCGCCACCCATCTGTTCGAGGAAGCCGGCACGCTGGAGCAGGTGGCCAGCCAGGCGGCGGCCTGGTTTGGCCAGCATCTGACGGCCAAGGTCTAGCTGTCATGGCAATTCAACCATCCCAAGCGATGAAAGACGGTCGTCACTGCGAGCGTAGCGCGGCAGTCCATGCAGTCGGAAGTCCTGGATTGCATCACTGCGTTCGCAATGACGATGTTCTCTCGCGTTAAGGATTTGGTGACCTTGTGTCTTGCTGCAGCGGAATCACAAAACAACGCGACCCGGTCAACTCGGTCCAACGCAGGCTTTCGCCGGCTTGCAGCAGTTGCGCGCCCGGCGCAGCCGCGGCCTGCAGCGCCTCTGCGGTACTGGCACGGATCAGGATGAAGCGCATGCTGCGCTGCTCCCGGAGCAGTGTCAACTCGGCTCGGCTCCAGTGCGAGGGCAGACAGGGTGTGAAGCTGAGGGTTTGCGCGCGCTGACTCAGGCCGAACATCGATTCGATGGCGGCGCGGTGCAGCCAGGCGGCGGCACCGGTGTACCAACTCCAGCCGCCGCGTCCCACGTAAGGCGGCTGGCTGTAGATGTCGCCCGCCACGACATAGGGCTCGATGCCGTAGGCCGGGCCCCGCGCGGGGTGGCTGGCGCGGTGCGCAGGGCTCAGGTAGGTGAAGTAGCGGTAGACAAGGTCACCGGCCTGGCTGACTCCGCTTGTGGTGTCTGTCCCGCCAGCAATGGCCGTTTGTCTGGCCAATTCGGCTTGCGCCATCAGCGCCCAAACGCCCGCATGAGAGTACTGTCCGCCATTTTCGCGGATGCCCGGCGGGTAGGCCTGGATGTAGCCGGCACTGGGCACGGCATGGGCGAGCGGCGGGTCCAGCAGCTTGATCAGGCCGGCCTCCGGATCGACCAGATGCGCTTCGACAGCAGCCATGGCCATTTGCTGTTTGTCGAGCGGCGCGCCATGGGACAGCGCCGACCAGGCTTGCGCAATCAGGTCTATTTTGGCTTCCGGGTTGTGCTGCGAGCCCAGCGCCTGGCCGTCGTCAAAATAGGCTCGTTTGAACCATTGGCCGTCCCAGGCTTCTTCATTCAAGGCCGCCCGCCAGCCGCTGGCGGCCTGTTGCCAGCGCGCTGCCCGCTCAAACTCACCGCGCTGCCGGGCCAGGGGGGCAAAGTCGGCCACCAGGCGACATAAAAACCAGCCCAGCCAGACCGACTCGCCCCGGCCTTCGATGCCGACCCGGTTCATGCCGTCGTTCCAGTCGCCACTACCCATTAGCGGCAGGCCATGCACACCCACTCGCAAGCTGCGGTCGATGGCTCTGGCCGCATGCTCAAACACCGATGCCTGTTGCGCGCTGACGGTGGGGGTGTAGTAGGCATCCTCGGCGCCGGCGGCAATCTCGGGGCCTTCCAGGAACGCCACTTGTTCATCGAGCAGGGTGGTGTCGCCGGTGGCGTTGAGGTAGTGCGCGCAGGCATGTGCCAGCCACAGCAGGTCGTCAGAGAAATGGGTGCGAACGCCATTGCCCAGCGGCTCGTGCCACCAATGCTGGACGTCGCCGGGCGCAAACTGGCGCGAAGCACACAGCACGATCTGCGCGCGCAACATGCCGGGGTCCATCCAGGCCAGGGCCATGGCATCCTGCAACTGGTCGCGAAAGCCCGTGGCTCCCCCGGCCTGATAAAAGCCGGCCTTGGCCCACAGGCGGCAAGCCACCGTTTGGTACAGCAGCCAGTGGTTGACCATGGCATCGAACAGCGGGTCAGGGGTCTTGACGCTGGTGCCGCCCAGCAAGGTCTGCCAGTGCTGGCGCACCTGGTCCAGCCGCTGCGGGGGCGGTGTCTGGGTGGCCAGCGTGGCCAGCTGGCGGGCGGCCTCGGCGCTCTCGGCATAACCCAGAAAAAAGCTGTGTGTGATCGACTGACCGCTGGCCACGTTCAGGAGAGTCGACAAGGCGGCGCAGGGGTCCAGGCCGTCCCCGCTGCGTTGGCCAAAATAATCAGGCATCACCAGGCGCCCGCGCGCATCGAAGCACTCGCGGCGGTCACAGGTCCAGTCCTCAGGGTTCTCCGCGGCATGGGTCATGGCAAAAAAGGCGGTGCCGCCACCAAAGCCGGCAAAGGCCTCGCGCTGGGTGCTCAGCAAGGCCGTCAGCTTCTGCTGCTGCGCCGGCAGTCGCTGGTGAAACGCGGCGGTGCGCACTGTGCCACGGTCGCTGCGGTTGGCGCCCATGAGCCACTCGACCATGCCGATGAGGCGCAGTTGTCTGGCCTTGGGCCCGTGGTTCACCAGCGTCAGCGCAATTTGTTTGACACGGGTTTGGGGGTCCACACACCAGGTCACGCTGATGTCGATGGCGTCACGTTGGTGGCTGATGGTGGTGTAACCCTGGCCGTGCGTCACGCGAAAGCGCAGCCCCTTGTCGGCACTGGCTGACGGGGTGAGCGGCCAAAGCGCCAGGGTTTTACGGTCCTGCAGCAAAAACCACTCGGACGCGGGGTCGCCGACCGGGTCGTTGGACCAGGCTGTGAGTTGGTTGAGGCGACTGTTGAGCGCCCAGGTGTAGCCGCCGCCAGCCTCGGAAATATGGGCGCCAAAGCCGGGGTTGGCCAGCACATTGATCCAGGGTCGGGCGGGGCGCTCGCTGGCGCTGACGTCAAAGCTGAATTCGCCGCCGCCGGCGGCAAATTGACCCTGCGAGGGTGTGTCGGCCCGGGCGCGGCTGGCGGGCAGGAGCAGCACCGAGGTGGATGTCTCATGCCGCGCAACCAGGGCCTGTTCGTGCAGGCGGTTGAGTTCCTGCACATGAAAGCCCAGCGGCCGGCCATCGGCACGCAACAAGACCCGGGCCAGGCTGTGCAGTGTGCTCATCTCGGCGTGGCTGAGTTCATGGGCCTGAATCACGTAAAAGCCGGTGCTCGACGCGCCACCATTGGCGCCGCAGTCCGCGCTGTGGCGGTCGCGCAGGGCGGCCAGTTCGTGCTGCAGCGGCATCAGGTACGAGCTGGGCTCGCTGTTGACCACCACCAGGTCGCAGGCCAGGCGACTCCATGACCACAGGCTCAGGGCCTGCGCCAGCGCGCGCAACAGCCCCATGCTTTGTGGGGAACCGGCCAGTACCAGAATGACGGGGCGGTCGCCCGAGATGCCCAGGCGCCAGAGCAGCCGACGGTCGCAGACCTCGTTGCCGGTGTTCTCCGGGCGCAGGCGCCGCGCCTGCACCCGGGTCAGGCTATGCACCAGCATGGAAGTGAGCGTTTGCATGGCGGCAAAACTCTCCGGGTTGATGCGTAATGCCCGCAAGCGGATGCCGGTCAGGGTGGCCGACATCAGCGAAGCCCGTCGCACGTTGGCACCCTGGCGGTACTTGTCAACCACGGCCTGCAGCGTGGGGCTGCTCACTGAGGCGGCGGTGGCGAAGGTCAGACGGGCTTTGCTGCGCGGCGCGAGAACCAGCGTCACGGCGATGGCGCAGACCGGGTCCAGGCCGGTGTCCAATGGGTGGGGCAGGTCGCCAGCATCCTCGGGCGCCGGGTCGCACTGCGCCAGCAGCTGACTCGCGCCCTGGTTGCGCCCGCGCCAACGCTGGCGGTCGGTGGCGATGCGAACCCGGGTCATGGGGACGTTCGCGTCGGTCAGGAAGTGGGCCATTTTCAGGCCCTCCTCACTGGGCAGGCGGGGTTTGCGTTCAAACCACAGGGCCTGGTGCGCGGCCAGCCACTGGGCGGTGACAAACAGGTTGGTGAATGCGGGATGCGCCTCGTCGGCGCGCGGGTCGGACAGCGTGACGTCAAAGGCCGACATGAGCTCGACTTCAAGTGCGCGATCGCTCAGGTTGCTGAGCTCCACCTGCCTGAACTCGATGTCATCCTCCGGACTGATCCACACCGTGGTGTGGGCCTGCAGGATGGACCAATGGGCGTCAAAACACACCCGGTCAGCATGAAACACGCTGTGGTAGGTGGCGGCGGGGTCGGGTGCCGGGTGCTGGGTGGTGGAGAACGCTTGCGGCTGACCCGCCCAACGCAGGTAAAAAAAGCTGCCATGCGCATCGCGCAGCGCATCGTCGCGCCAGCGGCTGATGCCGGTCTGCCCCCAGCGGCTGCTGCCAGCGCCGTTGGCTCTGAGCAGCACGCTGTAGCGCCCGTTGGACAGCACCTGAGTGGGCTCGATCGCGGTCTCGCCTGGCGACAAGGCCCGCAACATGCCTGGCGTGCGTCGGCGCTCCAATGACGTTTGTGTTGCCAGCGGCAGGGCTTTCAACACCGGGATCTCACGCGGCACCCGCTCGTGCAGCAGCGAGGACATCGCCTGGATATGGGCATTGGCCATGCCCCAGCGCTGCGCGCTGTTTTCCAGCAGCACATTGGCCAGTGCCACGATGCTCATGCCCTGGTGGTGGGCCATGAAAGTCTCAACCGGGGTAAAGGCATCACTGCCGGTGCGCCCGGCGCTCGAGTAGTCCAGGGCCTCAATAAAACCATAGCGCCCGCGTGCGTTCAGCCCTTCCAGGGTTTTAAAGTTCTCGCTGGCACCGTGGGGCAAGACCTGGGCAGCCAGCGCGGTGGCGTAGGGCGCGATCACCAGTTCATCGGTCGGTGTGCGGCGCAGCGCCAGCCGGGGCACGCCGTGCGGCGCGTACTGGTAGGCCAGCGTGGCGTCGCTGGCCGCATAGGCCGACTCGGAAATGCCCCACGGCACACCCTGCGACTTGGCAAACACGATGTGTTCACGCAACGCGGCGTGGCTGGCCTCATGCAGCACACTGCCATAGGGCTCGTCCAGCACGGCGCCGGGCATCAGGTACTCGAACATGGAACCGGTCCAGGAGCGCAGCCCGGCAGCGCTGCCGACAGGAACAAAAGGCCGGCCCAAAGCCCCCCAGTGGCGCACCGGCACATCGCCCTTGGCAATGGCCAGCAGGCTGGTCAAGCGGGATTCGGAGGCCAGCAAGTCATAGAAGCCGGCGTCAAGCTGTTGTTCTGCCACCCGGTAGCCAATGTGGAACAGGTGCCGCCGGGCACTGTAGAGAAAGCCGAAATCAGGTTGCCAGGCCAGTTGCTCAAGGGCGTTGGCCAGAGACTGCAGGCGCTCGCTGGCGCCGGGTGCGTCGGGGCTTGCGGACTGCCTGGCCTGTTGGTCCAGACTGGCCGACGCCAGGGTCGCCCGGTGGTCCTGCAGCAGCCACCTGAGTTCTTCGCGTTGCGGCGCAGTCAGAGTGATGCGAGCCTTCAGCATGGGTTCTAGCCGTTGCCTGGACGCTTCAATGGCCAACAAAGCGGCTCGGTCGTCAAAGGGGGCCAGGGCCAACTCGCGGCAAGCCTGGGCGACCGCCAGCAAGTGGCCGCTGAGGTTGCCGCTGTCCACCGTTGACACGTAGCTGGGCAACAGCGGTTGGCCGCTTTGGGTGTCGTACCAATTCAGAAAATGGCCCCGATGGCGCTCCAGGGTGAGCAGTGAGGCCAGCGTGGCCTCGAGGCGGGTTACCAGGTCTTGCGTGCCGATCCAGCCGAACTGGCGGGCGCAGGCCACCGTCAGCAGGTAGAGCCCGATGTTGGTGGGCGAGGTGCGGTGCGCCACCATGTCAAAAGGTGAGGTCTGAAGATTGTCGGGCGGCAGGTGGCGGTCGTCCGGCCCGACGCAGCGCTCAAAGAAACGCCAGGTGTCGCGAGCAATGCCTGCCAGATAGGCTTGTTCCGGCGGTGTGAGCTGGGCCTCGGCGTCGACCGGGGTGCTTCGGCTGACCAGCCAGGTCCACAGCGGCGAGGCCGCCCACAGCAGGCACAAGCCGCCAGCCAGCCAGGGCGTTGGCGAGCCGGCCCACAGCAAGGCGGCCCACAGCAGCAGCGCCACCAGCGGCTCGGACCGGTGTTGCCGCAGCACGGCAGACAACGTGGTTTTGGCCTGCGCTTGCGCGACTTCGGCCGTGGTCCATTGCAGCAGAAGGCGTCGGCTGACCGTCAGGCGGTACAGCGCGCGCCCGACGGCATCCAGGGCCAGCAGCGATTGCTGCAACAGCTGCGCCAACAGCCACAGGCCGCCGCACAAGGCGCGTGCCAGGTCGGTCAGGGCCGATCGGTAAAAGTGGCCCATGGCCATGCCATCACGGCTGGGCGCAAGCCCTGCCAGGGCGCCCATCATGGGCCCGGCAGAAAACGCCGCCAGCACCAGGCCAAGCGCCAGCCAGGGCGACAGCACCAGCCCGGCCAGGCTGGCCAGCAACAAGCCCAGCGACATCGGTGCGACCAGCGAGCGGCGCAGGTTGTCGAGCATTTTCCAGAGGTTGATGGCGCTCAGGCCGTAGCGCGTGGGGGCCAGCAAAAACGGCAACAGTTGCCAGTCGCCACGCGTCCAGCGGTGCACCCGCGAGGCGGCCACGTCGGCATGAAAGGGCGCCTCTTCAAGCACCATGATGTCGGTTACCGCAGCGCAGCGGGCGATGGCGCCCTCCAGCAGATCATGGCTGAGCACCTGGCCTTCGGGCAACCGGTTGGACAGCACGGCATGCAGCGCCTGCACGTTGAGCAGGCCCTTGCCGGTGAAGGTGCCCTCGGTAAACACATCCTGGTAAATCTCCGAGCTGGCGGCGCTGTAGGGGTCGATGCCGCACTGACCGGCAAACAGCCAGTGGTAGAGGGTGAATTCCTTGACCGCCGGCAAGGGTGTGGCCACCCGGGGTTGCAGGCTGCCATAACCGGCCACCACCTGGCGGCCACTGGCGTCAAGCCGCGGCAGGTTGTGCGGGTGGGCGGCCACGCCGACCAATTCGCGCAGTTTTCCGGGCGGCAACTGGGTGTCGCTGTCGAGGGTGACGAGGTAGGGCAGGGCGGTCGCCATGCGCGAGTCTTCGCCCAGGTCCAGAAAAGCGCTGCTGCTGCCTTGTGCCAGGGCTCCGATGAGCAGCTCCAGCTTGCCGCGTTTGCGCTCCCAGCCAATCCAGCGCTGCTCACTGGAGCTGTAAAGCCGGGTCCGGTGCAACAGGATGAAGCGTGGCGCGGCGCTATTTTCACAATTTTCAAGCGCTGTCCTGGGGTGGCGGGCATTGAGCTCCCGGATGCCCTTGGTGGCGCTTGCAAGGCAGGCCGCGTCGGTGGCGGTGTCCACTGTGTCGGCGTCGGCCCAGTCGGTGAGCAGGGCAAACTGGGCGTGAGGTTCCGGGTTGGCCAGGTAATGCAGTTCCAGGCGATTCACCAAAGCCAGGGTCGACGCAGCGCTGGTGAGCATGCCGGGAATCACCACCATGACACCATGTTCGGGCGGGATGCCTTTGGCAAAGGCCAGCCGCGGCAGGTGCCGTGGTTTGAGTGATTCGCTGATGAGCCGGTGGATGACGGCGATGACCGCCTCGGACGCGGGAAACAGCGCCAGCGCCATCACCAGCCAGGTCAGGCCGGCCGAGTGCTCGGTGCTGTGGCGCTGCAACAGCCAGAACAAGGCAAACAGGATGCCAAAAAGAACACCCAGATAGGTCGGCAAGACCAGGCGCGGGCGCCAGAAGAGCCAGTCCATGGCCCGGTGTGCCGGCAATCCCAGGGCCGTTCGCAGAGCGGGTCGTCCGGAGCCGCGCAGCCAGTGCGCCGTGGCCGAACTCGCGGCGTCCGTGGTCGTGGCCATCAGGTCCAGCAACTTGCGTGCGACGGTCAGTTCAGACTGATGGCTGCGCTTGGCCAGCGCCTCGATCGCGTGCAGGGTCTGGTCGCGGGTGGTGGCGTCTTCGGCGGCAAACACGGGCAAGCCCAGCATCAGGTGCATCAAGGGGCTGCTTTGGGCGATGAGCTCGGGCCAGTCCGCGTCCCCAATGGCGCGCAACGCGGTGATGGCGTTGCCCATGCTGAGGTTGTCGGCGGCCTGGTCGGCGCCTTGCTGGAGTTGCATGGCGGCCAGGTCGGGCAAGACGGTTTGGAGCCAGTCCAGAACCAGGGCCTGCTCAGGCGATGCGTCGCTGGGATGCAGGTCTTGCAGGCGCTGGGCCATGTGCACCAGGAAAACGCGGCCAATCCCGCGCGCATTGAGCAAGTCCAGCAAAGCTTTGAATGTGCTCAGGGGAAGGACGTCGATCTGGTCAATGCAGCGGTTGGCCACTTCTCGCGCGGCCTTGTTGGTGGCGACGCGCACCGCCAGGCGGCGCAGATTCTCGATCAGCACCACGCGCAAGGTGGTCGGCAGCGCCCACATCTCGCTCAGGTTGAGTTCACGCTCATCCTGGTAGGCGCACAGGAAATTCACCAGCATGGCCGGATCAAATGCGCCGTCGGTGTGTGCCACGAAAGCCCAGGCCACGCCGTAAACGCGCGGCAAGCCGGCCAGCGGCTCATCGAGCAGCTTGGGCAGGGCCGAGAAGTAGCTGCGCGGCAAGCCGGCATTGATTTCGTTGAGCTGGGCCTCAATCAGGTGGAAATTGTCGAGCAGCCATTCGGCTGCGGGACTGATGTCATGGCCGGAGCTGGCTTGCAGACCGATGTACTGGTGGGCTTCGCGAAGGGTGGCCAGATTGCCTTTGAGGCGGGGGAAAAAGTTGCCGGCCAGGGTGTTGGCACGCGTGGCACGGTGCGTTTGCGCCAGACTGCGGCCATGCTGGGCAAAGCGCTGGGGTCCAAAAATCTCTGCACGAATGGGCGGCAGCACCGGACCGCGTGAGCGCTCCAGCAGCTGGCACAAAAGTTCCGGCGCATCGGGGAGCAGCGTGCGCAGCCCTGGCTGCCTCAGGCGCGTCAAAGAATCCAAGCGCCGAGACCGATGACCAGGGCAAAGACCAGTAAAGTCGATACAAATCGTGTCGCCACAAAGCCGTTCATGAAGTCAGTCGCACCATGCAGGGTTAGCAAATGCCGGTTGAGCTGCGGGCAGGCGTTCAGGTGATCGCCAAGCGCAGCGAGGTCGGCGTGGGTTGATTTGGCGCTGTCGTTATGCGCGGCTGTGCACCACGCAAGGCGCGTTGTGATAGTGTTTTGCATAATAAATCTCCCATCGCCCGGCAAGCATGCCGGGCGGGCTCAAGGTTAACGTTGGCCGGTGACTTCGATGTCAACGCGGCGGTCAGGCTGCAAGCAGGCGATCAGGGCTTGGGTGACTTTGGTGCCGACACATTCACCAGGCTTGGTGACAGGGTCGGCGCCGTTGACGCCCTTGACGTTCATCTTGCTGGCCGGGATGCCGGCGGAAGTCACCAGGTAGTTGGCAACTGCTTCGGCGCGCTCGGTGGACAGCTTCTGGTTATAGGCTTGCCGGCCAATGCGGTCGGTGTGGCCAGTGACGTTGATCAGGTCAAAGTCAAGCCCACGCAAATCAGCAGCCAGCTTGTCGAGCTCGGCGCGCCCTGTGGGCTTGACGGTGGCGCTGTCGAAGTCAAACAGCGAGTCAGCCGAAAGCGTCACTTTTTGTGGCATGGGTGCAGGCGCAGGTGGCGGCGGTGGCGGCGCCACGTACACCGGTGCCGGCGCCTGGGCGACCACCACAGGTGCTGGCACATAGGTCTGCGCCACCGGGGTCGGCGTTTTGCCACCAAAGCGGTAGACCAGGCCGACCGAGGCCAGGTCGATATCGCCCTTGTTGCCCACGGCGTCGTTGATGCGGTAGCGCTCGATCTCGGCGCGCACGCTCAGAGCCTCGGTGAAGGCATATTGCACGCCCAGACCGACCTTGAGGTTGGTGTCGCGCGCGCTTGGGTTAGGGTCGAGCACGTTGACAGCGCCAGTGCCGGCAAAGGTGCCGTCGGTGTCCGCATAGGTGACGCCGACGCGGCCGAATGCAGAAAACCGCTCGGTGACCGGCACAGTGCCAACGAGGTCCAGGTTGAAACCCTTGACCTTGATGTCGCCGCTCAAGGTGCCGGCGGGCACGGTGTTGGCGACAAAGCCGAACCGTCCCAGGTCAAAATAACCGGCTTCCACGCCCAGATACTTGTTGTACTGGTAGCCGCCAAAGAGCTTGTAGCCGCGGTCGCGATCATCGTCGGCAATCGAGGTGGTGGTCAGGCCGCTGCCGAGCAGGCCGCTGGTGATGCGGTCGTCGTCAATGGTGGCCTCGGTCACGCCGTAATTGGCGCCGGCGTACCAGCCTGAGTCGTATTGGGCCATGGCGAGCGGGGCTGCCATGAGGGCGAGTGTCAGCAGGCTGAGCTTGCCTGCGCTGCTGACGGATTTGCTTTTCATATGTGTCATGTTGATCTCCGGATTATTGGGCTGGCACGGTGATGACGGTGTTGACCATCGTGACCGAGGCGCCCAGGGACAGGGCACGGCCATTCAGTGTGACGATTTGTTCGACCAAGTTGTTGCCAGCGGTCGAGATGTTGACCCCGGCTTGCGCAATGATGGTGCCCTCCATGGTGCCGCCACCGCCTGCGTTGATGGTGGCTGTGGAGCCTACTTGCCAGAACACGTTCTTGGCCAATGCACCACCGGCAAGGATGATGCTTTGCGGGAATGCCGCACCCGGACCGCCAACCGTCAGCGTGGTGGCCATCTGGAACACCCAGGTGGCGTTGGCATCACCCTGGGCATCGAGCGTGAGGTTGCCTCCTTGGATCATGAATGATCCATCGGGCGCCTTGTAGGTGCCTGGCAGCAGCGTTTTACCTGCCAGGTTCGCACCCGGTGCCGGGCTTGCGCCGTCGACGGGTTTGGCGACCAGGGCCAGGTAGGCAGTTTCTGCATCCAGGCGCGCTTGCGTGGCAGCGGCGCACTC
>JAABQI010000292.1 GCA_011391545.1 Rhodoferax sp. | reverse complement strand
CTCAACCAGTGGCAAGCGCAAGACCAGCGCGCCGAGAAAAGGTTTGTCAAGAATCAGCCGGGTGCGCGCGGCAGCCAGCTTGGCCGCCGCGGCCTGGCGCACGGCGTCGGTCAGCGGACGTTCGGGCTCGGCTGGCGCACCGGCAACAAAGCCCAGCCCGTGGTTACTCGTAGAGGATGACGTCGGCAACGGCATTGGCCCAACCCGAAAACTGCGGCACGGCAAACAGGGCGGAGCCAATGCCGCGGTGCATGTCAGACACCAACATGACACCCATTTCCTTGAGCGGCAGGCGCCTGGCGTAATCAAGGATGTGGCCCCAGACCTGTCGCGCCTCGGGTTTGCCCTTGACCCGCAAGGCGCGCCCGGCCAGCGCGGCGGCCACGGCGTATTGCAGGTCGATTTCAGCCGGCACATCGGCCTCGCGCCCCTCGGTGATGGCATCGAGGTCCGGCAAGCGGTCCAGGCTGTCGATGAAGGCGGCACATTCCACCCCCGCCGCCTGGCCGACACAGGCGGTCAATGCCCCGACCAGCAGTTGCGGGCTGTCACCAAACTTTTGCAGGGCACGGTGGGCGAATTCCCACGAGCGCGGGCTCGGAAACGCCATTTCCCCGGCCAGGGTGCGTGCCGCATCAAAGGCAAACAGCAGCTCGGGCTTGAAGCGCAAAAACGCAATCAGGCGCTCGTCAATGCCGTGGGCATAGGCCCAGGAGGCCCAGTCGTCGAGGTTGACCGTGACTTCAAAATGCGAAAAGCGGTTGGCCAGCGGTGCCGGCATGGCGTAGGTCACGCCGCGGTCGCCCTGGCGGTTGCCCGCGGCAAAAATGACCCAGCCGTCGGGCACGCGGTAGTCGCCCAGACGACGGTCCAGAATCAGTTGGTAGGCGGCGGCCGACACTGCCGGTGGGGCCGAGGTGATCTCGTCAAGAAACAACACACCGCGCGGTCCGTGGCGCTGCGCATCAGGCAACAGGGCAGGCACCGCCCACTGCACCAGGTCACCGACCCGAAACGGGATGCCGCGCAGGTCAGAAGGCTCCATCTGCGACAGGCGGATGTCAATCACCGGAGCCTGGTGGCGCGCACCCACCTGGGCGACGATTTGCGATTTGCCCACGCCGGGCGGCCCCCACAACATCACCGGGGTGTGGTGCCCCTCGGCCGTGCTGAGAAATTCGCGTTCAAGAACCAAAGTAAGCTGGGCGGGGCGCATTGGCAGGCGGTGAAGGTCAATTGGCAGGTTTGAATACGTTGGAATATAACCCGAGATGGAAATAGACCGACGCGTCCAACGGTACGCCTCGTTACCATTCAACCGGTGCCCGGCCGGGCGCCAGCCCCCCAGTTTTACGCGTAGGGCGCGTACGGCAGGGCCAGGCAGCCTTGAATCTTGCTCAACAAGGTCTTGCACTCTAACTTCAGATTGTCCAGCAGGGAGTTGCGACTGATGAAGTAGGGTGCGCGCGTACCCCGATGCTCCACCGCGTTGCCTGCTTGCTCACAATGAATTCCAAAATGGCTTAACTGCCGGGCAAGCCGGGGTTCCATCATGGCAAAAACACCGTCCAGTCCCTTGCTCAGGCCCATGGCTGCCACCGCCAGATAGAGGCCGACGGCGATGGACGGAAAAAGTCGCCTGGCCTCGTCGTCCCGGGCATCGAGCTTCGGAGGCATGCCGTCCAGCCGAGCCCCAAAGTTTCTCGGCCGACGAAAGTTGGCGGTAATGGCCAGACGTGAGATCTCGCCATACTTTTTCCGCCCAGCCTGGTCAACCGCCCAGCGAGAAGAACTGCCGCAGACTTGTTCAAACGGAAAGCCAAGCTCTGGCGCCTGGTTGTCAGCCAGCACCAATCTGACACAACCGACATAGGTCTGGCTGGCCTTGTGCAGCAACAGGCAATGCACCGAGTTCTTGTCAAATTCGTCATGCTCAAGGCAGCTGGTGCGATTTGGCTCAAAACCAAGTTCTTCACAATAGACCTGATGGCGTATGCGGAACACTTTTTCGAGCAAGTGGCTCTGGTCAGCAGGAACAACCTGAAAATGGGTTTCAAAGAGGTCGGCTAGGCTTGGATCGGGCATGTCGAAATTCTGTAGTGGGGCTTTCGATGACGCGGTAACTTGAATGAATCAACGTTGCAAATCGTCATCTCGCGATGTCGGCTTCGGGAATTTCCCCAGTTTACCCAGTAAACCTGGCACCACCATGGCCAGATTTGTAAGGGTCTGTTACCCAACACACAGACAGAACCACTCCCATAAATGCCACATCTGGGGCCGCAATGGCAAAAAGGCTCTTCTGAAATCCTTCGGCCTTGGGTCAGGAGACTCTGGACCGCGTCAACGACTCACTCGTAACCAAATGAGCGCACGCGCGCCTCGTCATCAGCCCAGCCGGAGCGCACCTTGACCCACATCTCGATGAACACCTTGCAGTCGAACAGCTTTTCAAGCTCGACGCGGGTTTCCATGCCGATGCGCTTGATGCGCTCGCCCTTGTCGCCGATCACCATGGCCTTGTGCCCGTCGCGCTCGACCACAATGGTGGCGGCGATGCGCAGCAGGCGCTTCTGACCCTTTTTCTGGGGCGGCTCTTCTTCAAACTTGTCGATGATGACAGTCGAGGTGTAGGGCAGTTCATCGCCGGTCAGGCGAAACAGCTTCTCGCGCACCATCTCAGCCGCCATAAAGCGTTCGCTGCGGTCGGTGAGTTCATCGGCGGCATACCACCAAGCCTGCTCAGGCAGGTATTTTTCGCAAATGCCCAGCAGGCGCTCCACATCCTTGGCGCTCTTGGCCGACATCGGCACAAACTCGGCAAAGGCGTGCCTGTCCTGCATGGTTTGCAGCCAGGGCGCGATGTCACCGCGGCGGTGCACGTTGTCGAGCTTGTTGGCAATCAGCAGCGTGGGGATTTTTTTGTCCAGCAGCGCCAGCACGCGCGCGTCGGCCGGGGTAAAGCTGCCGGCTTCCACCACAAACAGGATCAGGTCCACATCGGCCACCGCACCCACCACGGTCTTGTTGAGCGATTTGTTCAGGGCATTGCCATGCAGGGTCTGAAAGCCCGGGGTATCGACAAACACAAACTGGGTCGCACCCTGCGTGTGCATGCCGGTGATGCGGTGGCGCGTGGTTTGCGCCTTGCGCGAGGTGATGCTGATCTTTTGCCCCACCAGCGCATTGAGCAGGGTGGATTTGCCGACATTGGGCTTGCCGACAATGGCGATCAGGCCGCAACGCTGGCCCGCAACCGGCGCCTCGGTGGCACCGGCGGGGCGCATGTCGCGGCGCATGCCCGCCAACAAGTCTTCCAGGTTGTCCTGCACCTCAGGCACCGGGGCATCGGCATGGGGCGCTGTTTTATTGGGGGTCGTCATAGGTTCACCGTTGCTTTCAAAATTTCCAACATAGCCGTCGCTGCGGCTTGCTCGGCGGCCCGACGCGAGCCGCCAATACCGCGCTCGGCGCGCTTGAGTTCGGGAATTTCACATTCCACATCAAAGCTTTGTTTGTGCGCCGCACCCAGGGTGGCCACCACCCGGTAACTGGGCAGTTTCATGCGCCGCCCCTGCAGCCATTCCTGCAGCTCTGTTTTGGGATCTTTGCCAATGGCGTCCATCTCGGGGTTGATCTGCACGGCCTGGTAGAGGCGCTGCACCAGCGCTTGCGCCGCTGCAAAACCGGCATCCAGATAGACTGCGCCAATCACGGCCTCGAGGGCATCGGCCAGAATGGAAGGCCGCTTCTGGCCGCCCGAGCGCATCTCGCCCTCACCCAGCAAAATCACCTCAGGCAGACCCAGCGACACCGCCAACTGGTGCAGCGTGTCCTGCTTGACCAGGTTGGCTCGCACCCTGGACAAATCACCTTCGGGCAGATCCTGCAGGCGCCGGTACAGCATGTCGGCCACCACCACGCCCAGCACCGAGTCGCCCAAAAATTCCAGCCGCTCGTTGTGGTCCGATGAAAAACTGCGGTGCGTGATCGCGCGCTTGAGCAAATCCGCGTCTGCAAACTGGTGTTGCAAGCGCTGTTGCAGGGTCACCAACCCCGCGTTCAAGCCGTCACCTGGACTTTCAATTCGATTGGCCCTTGTATTTGAGGGTCAGATAGGCGGGGCCCACCAGCTTGAACTCGCGCTGGTAGGAAAAACTGACCACCACCTTGTCGTTTTCCTTGGTCACTTCCAGGTCTTTGGCAGTGATCGAACTGATGGCGTCAATACTCGCGGCCCGGTCAAAAATCATGCGGACTTCAGGCACTGTGTTGCCCTCTTTGGCTTTGTTCACCGCCTTCAGAATGGTTTGGTATTCGATCGCGGTGGGCACCACCTGGGCGGCAATCACACCCGTCACGGCGACCAGGCCACCCACAAAAAGCAAACTGAACAAAGTCAGGCCACGCTGGCTGGATTTGGAAGAGGAAGTCATGTCAATCTCCTGGTCAATGAAAAGAGCCGATGCGCTTGAGGTTGCCGAAATTCATCCAGACAAAGAAGGCCTTGCCCACGATGTTCTTGTCTGGCACAAAACCCCAGTAGCGCGAATCCAGCGAGTTGTCGCGGTTGTCGCCCATCATGAAGTAATGCCCCTCGGGCACCTTGCACACCACGCCTTCAATACTGTAGCGGCAATTGGCCTTGAATTCAAACTCATCGACTCCCGCGATGAAGGCGGGCCGCGCCGGGTCGTTGAGCAAACGGTGCGCCTGGGCACCCAGGGTTTCTTCAAACTGGGGAAAGTAGCGCATCGTGTCTTCGTCAAAAAACTCGGGCAGCGCGTTGGTTGGCAACGGCTGGCCGTTGATGGTCAGGCGCTTGTTCAGGTAAGCCACCTCATCGCCGGGCACCCCCACCACGCGCTTGATGTAGTCCAGGCTGGGCTTTGGCGGGTAGCGAAACACCATCACATCGCCGCGCTGCGGCGGTGCGCCTTCGGTGATCTTGGTGTTGAGCACTGGCAGGCGCAGCCCGTAATGAAACTTGTTGACCAGAATCAGGTCGCCCACCCACAAGGTGGGAATCATGGACCCCGACGGAATCTTGAAAGGCTCAAACAGGAACGAGCGCAGGATAAAGACGCCGATGATCACCGGGAACAAGCCCGCCGTCCAGTCCAGCCACCAGGGTTGCGCCAGGATGCGTTGTTTGGCTTCGGCCACGTCGCCATCCACCTTGCTGATTCCCATTTTTCCGAGTTCGGCGTTGCGCGCCATGGTTTGCGCCTCGAGAGCGGCAGCGGCTCTTTGCCGCTGCGGCAAAAAGAAAAAACGCTCGGCCAGCCAGTAGAGGCCGGTGACCACCGTGGCAAGGAACAACAGCAGGGCAAAGTTGCCCTCGAGCGCGCCAAAATACCAGGCACCTACATAAGCGACAAAAGCCGCCAGAATCACCGCGGTAACAGCCTGCATCACGCGTCCACCTTCAAAATGGCCAGGAAAGCCTCTTGCGGCACTTCGACAGAGCCAATTTGTTTCATGCGTTTCTTGCCTTCTTTTTGCTTTTCAAGGAGCTTGCGCTTGCGTGAAATATCTCCGCCGTAGCACTTGGCGATCACGTTCTTGCGCAGCGCCTTGATTGTCTCACGGGCGATCACGTTGGCCCCGATGGCGGCCTGGATCGCCACGTCGTACATCTGGCGCGAAATCACCTCGCGCATTTTGGCGACCACGGCACGCCCCCGGTACACCGACTGGGAGCGGTGCACGATGATCGACAGCGCGTCGACCTTTTCACCGTTGAGCAAAATATCCACCTTGACCACGTCGGCGGTCCGGTATTCCTTGAACTCGTAGTCCATCGAGGCATAGCCGCGCGACACGCTTTTGAGCTTGTCGAAGAAATCCATCACGATCTCGCCCAGCGGTATCTCATAGGTCAACACCACCTGGCGCCCCTTGTAGGCCATGTTCATCTGCACGCCGCGCTTTTGGTTGGCCAGCGTCATGACCGAGCCGACATACTCCTGCGGCATGTAGAGGTGCAGGGTCACAATGGGCTCGCGAATTTCTTCCAGACGACCCTGATCAGGCATCTTGGAGGGGTTTTCCACCATCTTGACCGTGCCATCGGCCTGCACCACCTGGTACACCACACTGGGAGCGGTGGTGATCAGGTCCTGGTCGAACTCGCGTTCCAGCCGCTCCTGCACGATTTCCATGTGCAACAGGCCCAAAAAGCCGCAGCGAAAGCCAAAACCCAGCGCCTGCGACACTTCGGGCTCATAGTGCAATGACGCATCGTTGAGCTTGAGCTTCTCCAAGCTGTCGCGCAGGCCCTCGTACTGGTTGGCCTCGGTCGGATAGAGCCCGGCAAACACCTGGGGCTGAATTTCCTTGAAGCCGGGCAGCGCCTGCGTGGCCGTAAAGGCAGCACCGCCGGTACCGGGCTTGATCAGGGTGATGGTGTCGCCCACCTTGGCCGCCTGCAATTCCCGAATGCCGGCAATGATGTAGCCCACTTCACCAGTTTCCAATGACTGACGCGGCTCGTTGGCGGGCGTGAACACGCCCAGGCTGTCGGCGTTGTAGGTGGCCTCTGACGCCATCATCTTGATCCGCTCGCCCTTGGCCAGGCGGCCATCGACCACGCGCACCAGCATCACCACGCCCACATAGCTGTCAAACCAGCTGTCGATGATCATGGCGCGCAGCGGGCCGTTCGGGTTGCCCTTGGGCGGCGGAACGCGGGCCACCACCGCTTCCAGAATGTCGTCGATGCCCATGCCGGTTTTGGCCGAGCAGGCGATCGCCTCAGAGGCGTCAATGCCGATCACATCCTCAATTTCAGACTTGGCGTTGTCAGGATCGGCGTTGGGCAAGTCCATCTTGTTCAATACCGGCACCACTTCCACGCCCAGATCCAGCGCGGTATAGCAGTTGGCCACGGTTTGCGCCTCAACGCCCTGGCTGACATCGACCACCAGCAGGGCACCCTCGCAGGCCGACAGCGAACGACTGACCTCGTAGGAAAAGTCCACATGGCCGGGCGTGTCGATCAGATTCAGGTTGTACACCTTGCCGTCTTGCGCCTTGTAGTGCAGCGCCGCCGTCTGCGCCTTGATGGTGATGCCGCGCTCTTTTTCGATGTCCATCGAGTCCAGCACCTGCGCTTCCATTTCGCGCTCCTGCAAACCGCCACAGCGCTGGATCAGGCGGTCGGCCAGCGTGGACTTGCCATGGTCGATGTGGGCAATGATGGAAAAATTTCTGATGTGTTGCATCCAGGAAAACCGATTCAAGTAATTGATTGACAAACAGAAAAAAGGGCGCGTTTCAAAGAGACGCGCCCCGAACCAAACGGATTGGCTACACCAAAGTTAAGTGGCTGATTGTAATTAAGTCAAACCGGGTCCAAATTACGGGTTGAAGCGGATCACGGTGTACTGGGCCCACTCGCCACGACGGAAAAGCACATTGATGGGTTTGGTTTTGTCCAGGTCGGCGACGACTTTCTCGAACCCGGCAACGCTGGTCACCGCCACGTTGGCAACCGCCATGATCACATCCCCCTCGCGCAAACCCGCGCGCGCCGCAACACCGCTGGTGGCATTGACCTGCACACCGCCTTTGATGCGCAATTCTTTTCTGACCGCATCGGTCAGATCACTCAGTTCAAGTCCCATTGCCTGGGTCATTTTGGATGCTGTGATTTTGGGCGTCTCTTCCGGGGTTTTGGCAGCAACTTTTTCGGCTTCGATCTCGGCCACGGTCACCACCAGATCTTTGCTGGCACCGCGGCGGAACACGGTGATGGCGCTTTTGGCGCCCGGCTTGGTAGAGCCCACCATGCGCGGCAGGTCACTCGATTTTTCGACCCTCTTGCCGTCGAACTTGATGATGATGTCACCCGCCTCGACACCGGCCTTGTCGGCCGGGCCGCCGGTTTCCACGCCACGCACCAGGGCACCATAAGGTGCACCCAAGCCTCTGGACTCAGCCTCCTCCTTGCTGACCGGCTCGATTTGCACACCAATGCGCCCGCGCGTGACGCGCCCTGTGGCGCGCAGTTGCTCGCTCACGCGCACCGCCTCGTCCATCGGGATGGCGAAGGATATGCCCATGGAGCCGCCCGAGCGCGAGTAAATCTGGCTGTTGATGCCCACCACCTCGCCGCGCATGTTGATCAGCGGGCCGCCCGAGTTGCCCGGATTGATGGCCACGTCGGTCTGAATGAAGGGCAGGTAGTCGCCGGTGTCGCGCTGCTTGGCGCTCACGATGCCGGCTGTCACGGTGTTTTCCAGACCGAATGGCGAGCCAATCGCCATCACCCACTCGCCCACTTTGAGGCGACTCAGATCACCGACCTTGACCGCTGGCAGGCCGGTGGCCTCAATCTTGAGCACGGCCACGTCGCTGCGCTTGTCGGCACCGATGATTTTGGCCTTGAATTCGCGCTTGTCGGTGAGCGTGACAATGACTTCGTCGGCGCCATCGACCACATGGGCATTGGTCATGACCATGCCGTCTGAGGTCAGAATGAAGCCGGAGCCCACGCCGCGTGGCTGCTCCGGCTGGTTCGGCTGGCCATGCCCGGGCGGCAGACCCGGCCGCGGTCCATTGGGCATGTTGGGGATGGGCAGACCGAAGCGGCGGAAAAATTCCAGCATATCCGGGTCCATCTGGCCAGAAGGATTTTGCCGCGGGCTCACTTTCTCGAGTGTGCGGATGTTCACCACGGACGGCCCGACCTGCTCCACAAGATCGGTGAAGTCAGGCAAGGCGCGCACCTGGGCGACGGCTGGCGAGACTGGCAACAACAGGGTGGATGCCGTGACCGCCATGGCCACGCTGAGGACGCCAGCCTGCAAGCTTTTAAAGTTAAATTGAATCATCATCGGCCTTTTAAAAAACATGTGTAGAAATGGAGACTTATTTTTTTCTTTCAAGACCCTGGGCAAAAAGTGCCAGGGTCTGCGGGGGCACTTCACCCACGGCAGTGATCCACCAATCGCCCAGGCGATGCGTCAGCATGTGGGTGGCGCCCATGGCAAACTGGTCGTGGCGCACCATGTTTTTGTGCCGCGCGGCATCGAAGTTGTCAATGAACAGCGACACCGAAGCCAGTCCGTCTGAGAAAACCCATTGCAGGGTATTGCCGCGACGCGCTGAAGGGTCCGAATTCACCCGTTTATGGCAGGCCATGGGTTTGAAGCCGGCCACCTGGCCTTTGAACAGCCAGCCCTCCTGAGCCGCTGTGGTCTTGACCAATTCTTGTTTTTTAACCCGGTAACCCCTGGTATCGTCCATCAGTGCAGCCAGCTTGGCCAGGCTGACGGGTTCACCCAGTTTCAATTCTGAAAAGGCGGCCTGCTCCAGCACGCCCTGGGCCGCGTCCAGGGTCTGCAATTTGACCACCACACCGCTTTCACGCTCGGTCCAGACCCGGTAGCCAAAACGCAGCGCATCGACCGGAAGCAGTTGCACCACGTCCGATTCGAGACCAGCGACGCGCTGGCGCCCCAACACTTTCAACCTGTAATGCTGGGCAATCGACGAGTCGGCCCGGTTCAGCAAGTTGGGAAAGAGCCCGAGCGCGTCACGGGTTTCCGAGATCACCTCCCGGCGCTCCGGCAAAAACGTCATCACCTGCTCGTTGCGTCGAAAAGTGCTGCGCGCTACGCCAGTCAGGGCATCGACCCGCTCGATTTGCTGCTGGCCGTCACAGACATGCCAGATGCGCGATGACGACATGCTGTCGCCGGCGGTCACCACGAAGGTGCCCACGTAGGAGCGCGACCGGGCCGCGTCATGCAGGCGCATCAGCCAGTGGCTGACCGATGCCTCTTGATGCTGGATGGCTTGTGCGCTGCTTGCGCTCAAGTTGCCTGCGCTTTGCGCCCAAGCCGTGCCAGCGCAGACCAGCAAGCCCAAACTCAGCCAGCCCGGCAGCAAACGTCTCAACGCGCACCCTCCTCGAACGTGGCATTGCGCAGGAATCCGGTGGGCGTTTGCAACGCCGAGGTGCCGCCGAACTGGCGATGCGCCGCCAGCAAGGCATCGAGTTGCGGATCACGCAACATGACAGGCGCCTGACCCACGGCCAGTTGGGGACTGTTTGCAGGTTGCGCGACCGGCGCGCTGGCCAGTTGCGCCTGGGGCGAACCGTCATCCTGAAAGCCTTGCCACACCATCACCCCGACCATGACCACCGAAGCCAGCCCGACGACCAGGCGCCAGTGACGGTCATTGGCGCTGACCCGTTCTTTGCCCTGTGGGTCTCGGGCGCCCGGCATGTCGGCATCCGGCACTGTGGAATCAGGCGCCGCTTGCAGACCCGAGGGCATCGTCTCCTGTTGCAGCCTGGCGCGCAAGCGGAGCACAAAGTCGGCCTCATGCGCCCTCGCATCGGCCTGGCCGGTGCGCAAGGCATCACCCACCACATGGTAGGCGTGCCAGCTCAGGCGGGCCTCGCCGCTGCGCTCCAGCAGCGCCATCGCCTGGGCAAATTCATCGCCGCGCAATTGGCCATCGACCAGCGCCGAGACCATTTCGGTGTTTGCCATTGTTGTGTCCGTCATGTTTGTCATGTCTTTTATCGCCTCTTGATTGCTTCACCGCTGAATGAGAATAGCGATGACTACCAGCGCTTGCCGTTTTGCTTGTCCAGCATGGGTTTGATCTTGGCAGATACCGCTTCGCGCGCTCTGAAAATGCGCGAGCGCACGGTTCCTAGTGGGCAATTCATCACGTCAGCAATTTCCTCGTAGCTCAGTCCATCCATTTCACGCAGCGTCAGCGCCTGTTTCAAGTCATCAGGCAGGGCCTCCAGCGCGGCATTCACAGCCTGGCCGATTTCCTTGGCCGCCAGCACCGACTCGGGTGTTTCATCTGTGCTTGGTTCACTTCTGCGCTGAAAAGTTTCATCATCTTCGTCACTGGATTGCAGGCTGCTCTGGAAAACGGCGGGGTCGTTCTTGAGTTTGAGCAGAAAGCGCTTGGCGGTATTGACGGCGATACGGTAAAGCCAGGTGTAAAACTGGGCATCGCCGCGAAACTGGTGCAGCGCCCGGTAAGCGCGAATGAAGGTTTCCTGGGCAATGTCCTCGACCAGATTGGTATCACGCACCATGCGCCCGATCAGCCGCTCGATGCGGCGCTGGTACTTGATCACCAGCAACTCGAATGCGCGCTGATCACCCGCCACGGCCCGCTCGACCAGCATGGCGTCGCTGTTGCCGGATTGCGACTGCGTATCCAGCCCTGGTTTTTGTTCAGCAGGCATCAGGTCTGCGGCGGCGCAGCCAGGTGCCTTGGATCGCCTGCAAGAGGATGCGCCGGTGGATTGAACAGGGCACGGCGCAAGGCCAACCAGCGCTCAGGCTGGGCTTGTTGTGCTGGCCAGGCCCACCTTGAGGCCCCGGCTCCGGGCTGCAAACAGAGCAGCAAACTGTGCTGCGCATCAACGATGACCTGTGGCACCACGACCTGACGGTTGATGCCGGAGCACCACAACCAGCTCTGGCCGTCCCAAACCAGTTGCGCCAGCGCAGTGCGCCTGAGGTGCCAAAGCGCCCAATTCCCCGCCACCAGCCAAAGCAACAGCCCCAGCAGATGGCTAACCCCGTGTGCTGCCGACAGCAGCCACCAAACGGCTTGCGCCATGCCCCCCGCCAGCACCACAGCCAGCGTCAGGCCCGTCTGAAAACGCGAACGCCCCATCGGATAAGTCACCGCTGGGGCGTTGTACATGGTTTTGGGCGACAGTCGTTAAACGTCAGGGCGACCGCTTGAAAACCAGGGAGCCGTTGGTGCCACCAAAGCCAAAATTGTTTTTCACGGCCACGTCCATCTTCATGTCGCGTGCGGTGTTGGCGCAGTAGTCCAGGTCGCAATCGGGGTCCTGGTTGAAGATGTTGATGGTGGGCGGACTCTTTTGGTGGTGCAGGGCCAGCACCGTGACCACCGACTCCAGGCCCCCAGCGCCCCCCAAGAGGTGGCCGGTCATGGACTTG
>JAABQI010000291.1 GCA_011391545.1 Rhodoferax sp. | reverse complement strand
TGGCGCAGTGGCACCCAATCCACGCCACTGGCCAATCGTGGATGTTGCTGCCATCGAAATGCTGACCTTCAATGGCTGACATGAATAGCCGGTTTGGATGAGGCATTTCGGCAAACCGACTGACCGGAACAGGTCTGCAGGAGTCATCGAGCCAAGAATTATGTAACCCTACGGACACGGACCCCAACGTGGAAGTCTGAACGTCCTTCGGGTCAACGCGTGGTCACCCTCCGTAGCGAAGGTGACTCATGCGGCGCTGCAGCTGAATCAAGCGGCCTTGCCCTTCAGTCCCAAGGCCAGCTCGTAGAGCGCGTTGCGCGGCTCGCCGCTGATTTCGGCGGCCAATTTGACGGCGGTTTTTAGTGGCAGCTCGGCCAGCAGCAAAGTCAGCACTCGGGTGTCTGGGCCGCTGGCGACGCTGGTCGGGGCCGGGTGCAGCACCAGCGCGAACTCGCCGCGCAGGCGGTTGCTGTCCTGCGCCAGCCAGGCCGGGAAATCCTGCGCCGCCAGCGTGGCAATTTCCTCGAACTGCTTGGTCAGCTCGCGCCCCACCGTGACAGCGCGCGTGCCCAACATGGCCATTGCCAGAGCCAGGGCTTCGATCCGGTGCGGCGCCTCCAGCAACACCACGGCCCGCGCCTCCTTGGCCAGGGCTTGCACCGCAGTGTTGCGCTCGCCGCTCTTGTTGGGTAAAAAACCGGCAAAGACAAAACCATCGGGGTGCTGGGCATCCAGCGTCAGACCGGCCACGCTCAGCACGGTGGTGATGCTGCTGGCGCCAGGCAGCGGCATCACCGGCAAGCCGGCCTGGCGCGCGTCGGCCACCAGGCGCGCGCCAGGGTCGCTGATGGCGGGCGTGCCGGCATCACTCACATAGGCCACGCGCAGGCCCTGGCGCAGCCGTTCCAGCACCAGTTGCGCTGCCTGCGCCTCGTTGTGCTGGTGCAGCGCCAGCAACTGCGCCGGGGGCTTGTCGATGCCATAGGCACGCAACAACGCCTGCGTGTGGCGCGTGTCCTCGCAGGCGATCAGGTCGGCCAGTTGCAGCACATGCAAGGCGCGCAGGCTGATGTCGGCCAGGTTGCCGATCGGCGTGGCCACCACGTAAAGCGCGCCACGCGGATAATTCTGTTGCGCGCAAGCGTGTTGCGCCGCCAGCAGGGCCTGGGCGTAGCTGGCGCCAACAGGAGTCAAGGAGCTTGAAGTCAATGGGTTTTCCTCACATCAAAACGGTGTCGACACCAGTGCCGAGCCCGTCAGGTACCACCAAACAGGCGGGTGATCAGGCTGAAGACCTGGCGCTGGCGCATTTGCAGCGCGCCGGTTTGCGCCTGCTGGTGCGCAATTATCGAACCCCGGGGCGCGGCGGTGGCGAAATTGACCTGATCATGCGCGCGCCCGATGGCACCTGTGTCTTTGTCGAGGTGCGCCGGCGCGCCTCAAGCAGCCATGGCGGAGCCGCCGCCAGCGTCAGCTGGGCCAAGCAAAAGCGCATCGTGTTTGCGGCGCGCCATTACCTGATGCGCTTGGGCACCCTGCCGCCCTGCCGTTTTGACGTGGTGGCGGTGCAGGCCGGCCACCTTGAGTGGTTGGCGGGCGCCTTTGATGCAGGCGCAATGTAAGACTTTGCAAAGCTGGGGTTGACCAGGGCCTGCTCAAGCCCGGCATCAGATTGCCGCGGGTATCATTGCGGCCATGCTGCAACAACGTATTCAACAACATTTCATTGACAGCGCCGACCTGAAATATCAGGCGGCGCCGCTGCTCAGCCAACCGATCGCTGACGCCGTGCAGGCGCTCTTGGCCTGCGTCACCAGCGGTGGCAAGGTGCTGAGTTGCGGCAATGGCGGCTCGGCCGCCGATGCCCAGCATTTTTCGGCTGAATTTGTCGGGCGCTTCGAGCGCGAGCGCCCCGAGCTGGCGGCCATCGCCCTGACCACCGACAGCTCGATCCTGACCGCTGTGGCTAACGATTACGATTTCACGCAGATTTTTTCGCGCCAGGTGCGCGCCCTCGGGCAACCCGGCGACGTGTTGCTGGCCATTTCCACCAGCGGCAACTCGGCCAATGTGCTGGCCGCCATCGAGGCGGCGCATGCGCGCGACATGGTCGTCATCGGCCTGAGCGGCCACGGCGGCGGCAAGATGGCGCAGGCGCTGCGCGACACCGATGTGCACATCTGCGTGCCCCACGAGCGCACCGCGCGCATTCAGGAAGTTCACCTGCTGACGCTGCATTGCCTGTGCGATGCGGTCGATACCCTGTTACTTGGCGACTAGGAAGACTCCCATGAAATTTGCATACCAAAAACTCCTTGGCCTGATTCTTGTCAGTGTGACGTTGGGCGCCTCGCTGAGCGCCTGTTTCCCGATCATAGTGGGCGGGGCCGTGGTCGGTACGATGGTGGTCATTGATCGGCGCACCTCGGGTGCCCAGCTTGATGACCAAAATATCCAGCTGCGCGCCGCCAGTCGCGTCAGTGACAAAGTGGGTCAGCGCGCCCATGTCAACATCACCAGTTACAACCGCCGTGTCCTGCTGACCGGCGAAGTGCCGAACCTGCAGGACAAAGAACTGGTCGAGCAGACCGTGGCAGGCGTGGAAAGTGTGCAATCCGTGGTCAATGAACTGGTGGTGCTGGGCAATACCTCCCTGACCCAGCGCTCCAACGATACCTGGCTCACCGGACGCGTCAAGGCTGCCTTGCTGGATGCTAAAGACCTGAACGTCAACGCGTTCAAGGTCGTCACCGAGCGCGGCATCGTCTACCTGATGGGCCGCGTCACCCAGCGCGAAGCGGAGCGAGCCTCGGAAATTGCCCGCAGCATCAGCGGCGTGCAAAAGGTGGTGCGTGTCCTTGAGCTCATCAGCGAAGAAGAACTGCGCGCCCTGCAGCCTCCTCCGGCGCCGGCAGAGGCGCCCAAAAGCAGCCTTTAACCAGGCGTTAACGCAGCCGCTTGATCAGGCTGGAGGTGTCCCAGCGCCGCCCGCCCATGCGCTGCACATCGGCATAAAACTGGTCAACCAGCGCGGTGGCCGGCAGACTTGATCCGTTGCGCTTGGCCTCGTCGAGCACCAACCCCAGATCCTTGCGCATCCAGTCCACGGCAAAACCAAAGTCGAATTGGTCGGCCACCATGGTTTTGCCACGGTTGTCGAGTTGCCAGCTTTGCGCCGCCCCCTTGCCAATCACGTCGAGCACCAGGTTCATGTCAAGCCCGGCTTTCTGGCCAAAGGCAATGGCTTCGGCCAGACCCTGCACCAGGCCGGCAATGCAAATCTGGTTGACCATTTTGGTCAGTTGCCCGGCGCCACTCGCGCCCAGGTAGGTAAACGCCTTTGAAAAAGCCATGGCCACCGGTTGTGCGGCCTCGAAAGCGGTCTGGTCGCCGCCGCACATGACCGTGAGCACGCCGTTTTGCGCGCCAGCCTGGCCGCCCGAGACCGGGGCATCGACAAAATGGAGCCCCTGGGCCCGCGCCGCCGCATGAAGCTCGCGCGCGACATTGGCCGACGCAGTGGTGTGATCGACAAACACAGCGCCCGGCTTCATGCCGACAAAGGCGCCTTCAGCGCCCAGGGTCACAGCGCGCAGGTCGTCGTCATTGCCGACGCAGCAAAACACCAGATCGGCGTGGTGGGCCGCCAGACAGGGCGTGAGCGCGTGATGGACGGTGACGTTTGGACCGCCAGCACCCGTGTGCTCTTTGCACCATGCCACTGATTTTGCAACTGTCCGGTTGTACACCGTGACCTGATGGCCGGCGCGGGCCAGGTGGCCGGCCATGGGGTAGCCCATCACGCCCAAGCCCAGAAAGGCAACGCGTCGCGCGGGAGTGGCTTGGTAAGTTCTCGGGTTCATGTTGGCAGTATCTAAGGGATTGTTTCAAACGATGGTCATGTACTCGGTGCCGGCGCTCAAGTTCTGGTTCTTGCCGCGCTGGCTGTTGAGCTTGATCTGCAGCCGCAGGTCGTTGATCGAATCGGCATTGCGCAGCGCGTCTTCGTAGGTGATCTGGTTGCTCTCGTAGGCATCGAACAGCGCCTGGTCAAAGGTTTGCATGCCAATGTTGCGGCTGTTCTTCATGACCTCCTTGATGCCGGTCACCTCGCCCTTGAAGATCAAGTCGGAAATCAGCGGCGAGTTGAGCAGGATCTCGACCACCGCCAGTCGACCCTTGTTGTTCTGTTTGGGAATCAGGCGCTGCGACACCAGCGACTTGAGGTTGAGCGACAGGTCCATCAGCAGTTGCGCGCGCCGCTCTTCCGGGAAGAAATTGATGATCCGGTCAAGCGCCTGGTTGGCGCTGTTGGCGTGCAGCGTGGCCAGGCACAGGTGGCCGGTTTCGGCAAAAGCCACCGCGTGCTCCATGGTTTCGCGGTCGCGGATTTCCCCCATCAAGATGACATCGGGGGCCTGGCGCAAGGTGTTTTTCAGCGCCGCTTCCCAGGTGTCGGTGTCGATGCCGACCTCGCGCTGCGTCACCACGCAGTTCTTGTGCGGGTGGACGAACTCGATCGGGTCTTCGACGGTGATGATGTGGCCGAAAGTGGTTTCATTGCGCCAGTCCACCATGGCCGCCAGCGTGGTGGATTTGCCGCAGCCGGTGGCGCCCACCATGATGCACAGCCCGCGCTTGGTGTTGACGATCTCCTTGAGAATAGGCGGCAAATTCAGGCTGTCGATGGTGGGCAGGGTCATGGGGATGGTGCGCAGCACCATGCCGACCTTGCCCTGTTGCAGAAAGGTATTGACCCGAAAACGGCCCAGGCCGGACGGCGCAATGGCAAAGTTGCATTCTTTGGTGCGCTCGAACTCGGCCACCTGCTTGTCGTTCATGATGGAACGCGTCAGCGCCATCGTGTGCCCCTCGTTCAGCGGCTGCGGCGACACCTTGGTGATCTTGCCATCGACCTTGATCGCCGGCGGGAAATCGGCGGTGATGAACAGGTCGCTGCCGTTGCGACTGGTCATCAACTTGAGGAGGTCGGTAATGAAAGTGCTTGCTTGATCGCGTTCCATAAGATCACCCTGGGAAGTTTTCGGGAATTTTGGCCTTGGAGCGGGCTTCTCCCGCGCTGATGATATTGCGCCGCACGAGGTCGGTCAGATTTTGATCGAGCGTCTGCATGCCCACGTTGTTGCCGGTCTGGATGCTCGAATACATCTGCGCCACCTTGGCCTCACGGATCAGGTTGCGTATGGCGCTGGTGCCCAGCATGATCTCGTGCGCGGCCACCCTGCCCTGGCCGTCCTTGGTTTTGCACAGCGTCTGCGAGATCACCGCCTGCAGCGATTCGCTGAGCATCGCGCGGATCATTTCCTTCTCGGCGGCGGGGAACACGTCGATGATCCGGTCGATGGTCTTGGCGGCGCTGGAGGTGTGCAGCGTGCCAAACACCAGGTGGCCGGTTTCGGCCGCGGTCATGGCCAGGCGGATGGTCTCGAGGTCGCGCATTTCACCCACCAAAATGCAGTCCGGGTCTTCACGCAGGGCGGAGCGCAGCGCTGCCGCAAAGCTCTGCGTGTGCGGCCCCACCTCGCGCTGATTGACCAGGCATTTCTTGGACTCATGGACAAACTCGATCGGGTCTTCCACCGTCAGGATGTGGCCAAACTCGGTTTCATTGAGGTAGTTCACCATGGCGGCCAGGGTGGTGGACTTGCCCGAGCCGGTGGGGCCGGTCACCAGCACCATGCCACGCGGCTTCAACGCCAGCTCGCTGAAGATCTTGGGGCAGTTGAGCTGCTCGAGTGTGAGGATTTTGCTGGGAATGGTGCGGAACACCGCGCCAGCGCCGCGGTTCTGGTTGAAGGCGTTGACCCGAAAACGCGCCAGGCCTTCAATTTCGAATGAGAAGTCAATTTCCAGAAACTCTTCGTATTTTTTGCGCTGGGCATCGTTCATGATGTCGTACACCATGGCGTGGACCTGCTTGTTGTCCAGCGGCTCCACGTTGATGCGGCGCACATCACCATGGACCCGGATCATGGGCGGCAATCCTGCCGACAAATGCAAATCGGACGCCTTGTTTTTGACGCTGAAAGCCAGCAACTGGGTAATGTCCACAGGATTCCCTTTTGTTTGTTACGCTTATCAATTATGACCAAGATTTCAACACAACTCAGCGCCGTGCAACAGCGCATCCGGGCTGCCTGTATGGCAGCGGGTCGCTCACCCGAGGCGGTGACGCTGCTGGCGGTCTCCAAAACATTTGGTGCCGAGGCCGTGCAGGCGGCTTTTGAGGCCGGACAAACCGCCTTTGGCGAAAACTACATCCAGGAAGCGGTGGAAAAAATCACCGCGCTGCGGCACCTGCCGATCGAGTGGCACTGCATTGGCCCGGTCCAGAGCAACAAGACCCGGTTGGTGGCCGGACATTTTGACTGGGTGCACACGGTGGACCGGCTCAAAATTGCCCAGCGCCTGAGCGAACAGCGCCCCGCTGATCTGGCGCCGTTGCAGGTGTGCATCCAGGTCAATGTCGACGGCGGCCCCACCAAATCGGGCGTGGTGCCCCGCGAGGCGCTGGCGCTGGCGCAAGCGGTGGCCGGGTTGACCCGCCTGCGCTTGCGCGGCATCATGTGCATCCCTGAACCGGCGCCAGATTTCGACGCGGCTTGCGCCGTGTTCAAAAGAGCCAGTGACCTGTTTGAAGGGCTGAAGGCACAGGGGCTGGCACTTGACACCCTGTCGATGGGCATGAGCGCCGACCTGGAAGCCGCCATCGCCTCGGGCAGCACGATGGTGCGGGTCGGTTCGGCCATTTTTGGGGAACGGCACGCGACCGCCAAATGAGCATTGAAGCCAGCTGAGCCCTGACATGAGGGATCAAAGACAGAATTGAACCTGGCCGGAAGCTGGATTGGCTGAAAGCATAAAATCCCCCGCGCGCCGGGCTTCAACCCCTGGCCCAATCCCTGTTGAAGCATTCATCTGAGCTGCCGGGTTCGTTGTGCGGGGCGGATTGCATGCTTCATTCAATCTGTCGCAAAAGGAATCAAATCATGCGTATTTCGATGTTGTCTGCGGCTATTGCCCTGTCTGTTCTGACCACTCCCCTGTGGGCCCAGCAGGCACCCACGGGTGGCGCCGTCATGACCAGTGAACCCGGCAAAGCTGCCATCATGGAAACGGTCAAGGTCACCGCCGGTGTGGCGGCGATCGACAAGGCCACGCGCATGGTGACGCTCAAGACCGCCAAGGGCCAGATGCTCGAAGTGGTGGCTGGCCCCGAGGTCAAGAATTTTGACCAGATCAAGGTGGGTGACCAGCTCGTGGTCCAGTACGCCCAGGCCTTGACGCTTGAGCTCAAGAAGGGTGGCGGGGTGCGCGAAATCACGCAGGACTCGGGTGTGGTGAAGGCCAAGCCAGGCGAAAAACCGGCAGTCGCCGGCGCGCGCGAAGTGACGATCATCGCTGATGTCATTGCGGTCGACCCGAAGAAATCGACCATCACCGTGAAGGGCCCGCGAGGCAACGTCAAGGACCTGATGGTGCAAAACCCGGATCAATTCAAGGTCGTCAAGGTGGGCGAC
Organism: Rhodoferax sp.; assembly: GCA_011391545.1. Lineage (GTDB taxonomy): Bacteria > Pseudomonadota > Gammaproteobacteria > Burkholderiales > Burkholderiaceae_C > Rhodoferax. Next base: position 4,469 of record JAABQI010000291.1, on the reverse strand, counting down.
CAGATTGAGGCGGTTTATGTCGAGGCACTGGCCATCAGCGTCGAGCCCGCACCGAAAAAATAAGCGACAAGGCAAGCTAGTCGCACTGCAGCAGCGATCGCGTTTCGCTGCGCCAGGTGCTTGACATGCAGGCGGGGCAAGCCGTTGCCCGCGCCTGCATTTTCTTTTCCGGAGTGACGGACGGGGGCTTTCTGCTTAGAACGCCTTGCCGAGGAAGAAGTAGAAACTCTGGTTGCCGTCTCCAGCGCGGCCATAGCCCAGGTAGGCCGGGCCGACCGGTGTGTCGGCACCGATGAAGAGACTGCCCGACTTGAGCAGTCCTTCGGGCGACCCCGACACCAGCGGATTGCCGACCTTGCCCAGTTCCAGCGACATGCCGCCATAGGCGCCCTCGAGCAGGCTGGCGCGCCAGATGCGGTGGTAATACATGAGCCGCCCGAAGGCCAGGTTCTCGCCATAGAGCTGGCCGGTCTTGTAGCCTGACTGGGTCAGGAAGCCGCCCCACTGGAACTGGTTGTAAAGCGGCAGGGGGTTGTCGCCGATTCTGCCACCGACTCTGACATAGGCGTTGAAGGTGTGCTCGCCCAACGAGTAGACGGCCATGGTGTCAGCGCTCCACTTGGTGTAGGAGTCGTCGGCGCCCAGCGCGGTGTTGGAGCTGTGGACATCAAGGGTGCCGCGCCAACCTGAGCGCGGGAAATAGGTGTTGTTAAGCCGGTCCAGCACCAGCTTGACCCGGGCCGCACCCTCATTGACGCGGCCGGGACCCTGCGACAGATCTGGCGGTCCGGTGTCGAGTTCCGCTGACAGTGTGCCTGTCAGCAAGCCCAGGCGCAATTCGCCATAGCGTCTGAAATTGGTGCCCACGTCCAGGCCGATCAGCGATGAGCCCGTGCTGTAGGTGGCAATGTTGTTGCTGCCCTGGTACAGATCGAAAGAAGACGAAACGAGACTCACATAAGGCGCAACGAAGTAACTGCCTGTGGTGTTCAACGGTTGGTAGAACTCGCTGAGCAAGGAATTTGTGTGGCCGAACTGCAGCAGCGTGCGCCAGTTGGCGCCGAGCGAGTTGATCCACCTCTTGCGGTAACTGATGGCGAGATCGAAGTAGGCATCGCTGCTGAAATCGCTGGACAGGCCCAGGCCAAAGCGCAGAAAATCCGGCCCCCACGTTTTTTCGACCGCATCCACCGCCAGCACGCGGCGGCCCGGTTCGTCGATGAGGCGGTAATTCACATGCTCGAAGTCTCCCGTGCCATAGATTCTGCGCATGTCGCTGTCAAGCGCATCCTGATCCATCGGCTGGTCGATGGCCGTGTCCATCAATCCCAGCACGATCTCGGGGTTAACTCGCTTCAGATTGTCGAAACGGATCTCGTTGATCGGCAGCACATCAGGGGCCAGGGTGACAATCTGGCGCTGGCGCAGTGCGGCGTACTGCTCCGGCGGGAGCGAAAGCTGCGCCAGTTGGGCACCGACCTTTTCGGCAGCGGCTTCACCCAGCGGTGCAATTTTTGCAAGGTTGTCGAAGTCGGCCGTGGTGTAGCTTCCCAGTTCCGGCGAGATCAGGATGTCGGTGGGCTTGAGCAAGGCCAGTGAGGCCTGGACATTCTGCTCGGTGAGGATGCTGACCATTTGCGAGGCCACGCCCAAAATGCCGTCGAGCTGCTCGCGCCTGAGCAGCGGCGTGCCCACGTTCACCGCGATCACAATGTCGGCACCCATCGAGCGCGCCACTTGCACTGGCAGGTTTTGCGTCAGCATGCCGTCCACCAGCATCATGCCGCCAAACTCGGCCGGTGCCACGGCGCCCGGCACCGACATGCTGGCGCGCATTACGTTGGCCAGTTCACCCTCCTTGAACACGACGGCCTCACCGGTCACCAGGTTGGTGGCAACAGCCCGGTAAGGAATGGGCAATTCATCGAATCTGTGAAAGCCCTTGGCTTTGCTGAGCTTGCGCAGCACGGTTTCCAGCTGCACGCCGGTCACGGCTCCCTTGGGCAACTTCAGGCTGCCGTCCACCACCCCGATCTCGGGTCCGAACAGCAGCGTGTAGTCCTCCTGTTTGCGCTGCATGGACAGCTCTTCGCGCGGCGGTGATTCCTTGAACAGCAGTTCGGTGCTGATGGCCCCGGTGATCTCGCTCATTTCCTCGATCTTCATGCCGGTTGCATAGGCGGCACCCACCAGCGCGCCCATGCTGGTGCCGGCAATGCAGTCGATCGGCACACGGTATTGCTCAAGCACCTTGAGCACGCCAATGTGGGCCGCGCCGCGGGCGCCTCCGCCGGACAGCACCAGGCAGATTTTCGGGCGTTTGGCAGGCTCGCTTGCCTGGGCTGGTTCAGGGGCCGTGGCCGACCAAGCCATGGCCGGGAACAGTGCCGCACTGAGCATCCCAACGCAAACCGCGGAAAATTTCCGGCGAGATCTGATGTTCGCATTCAATGTCATGGCTTGTCCACCTGTCGGATGCGCCGGGAAAAATCGGGTGTGATGCCAGCGGCCTGCGCCCGGGCATTGATGTGGGCCCGCTGCTGGAGTTCGGCAAACGTCAGGCCGCCGTCGTCAAGACGCCCTTGTTCGTGCAGCAGCTCGGGAACGTGGCCGCTGGCGAGAATCTTCCAACTGAATGGCAAATGGCCCGGGTTGACATGGGAATTCAACCAGAGGTTGGTGGTGCAGTTGGTGGTCAGGCTGTTGTAGAACTGCGGCTGATCCTTGAGCCGATTGATCTGGCTCAGGTACGACAGAAAAAAGTTGCGCAGGGCCTCGGTTGACCCCCTGACCCGGTAAAGGTAGACGTCTTCGGGCGGGTCGCGGCGGAAATTGGTGCGCAGCCCGATGACGTCGCGTTCGTCGGCCACCACGTAGTAAAGCTCGTACTGCCGGAAAAAACCCTTGATGGTGGAATAGCCCTCACCCTTCTCGGTGCGCGTCTCGATCGACATGGCCAGATGCTCGCCGCCGGCAAAGGCGAAGCTGACAAACACATGGGCGATGTCAGGGCCCATCCAGTAGGAGGCCACGATGTCGGCCCCTTCGAGTTGGCGCAGGTCGTAGGTCTTGTCGTACCAGGCGGGCGTGTAGTCGGTCTCGCTACGGTAGCTGAAGTTGCGGATGTTGTGCAGGGTGACGGCGTTGCCGTCAATGGCAGCCCAGGGCAACTTGGCCACATTGGGCTGCCAGTCGCGCGTGTTCGACGGCGCCAGGGTTTGCCACCATGCCAGCAGTGCAGCGAACAGCACCAGGTAAGCCAACAGCGCAGTCCAGCGCCGTCGGCTGAACAGCCATGCCAGCAGGGCAGCCAGTGCGGCCAAAGCAAAACCTGCGGCCAGCGCAACGCGCCAGGATTCATTGTTCGATCCGGAAATGTACAGGGCCAGCGCGCCCCAGCCGCCTGTGGCCGCCATCAGCAAGCCCAGCAAGATCCTGCTGGCAGTGGAAAAAATTCGCGTCATCGGGTATGAACCTATGCTGATTCAATGTGACAAGGCCAGACGGGGCTTGCGCACCCGACTGGCCTGCGAATTCCCTTGCCTGCGCGCCGCTTACCAGCGGAACGTGGCGCCGAACATGGGGCCGTTGAAGGTCATGCTCTCAATGGCCTTGCCAGATTCAAAGTTGTAGTCCAAGTAGCGCCACATGGCACTCAACTCACCCCAGCTGAAGACATAACCAAGACCGATGGCGGCTTGCCAGGTCAGGTCAGACTGGCCGGTGCCCACGTCCAGATAGTAGGGAACATACCACTGGCGATTTTGTCCCAAAGCATAGCGGCCCTTGACGCCGATGATGCCGTCCCAGACGTCACCGCTAACTTCACTGGTGCCAGACGTGCCCGCCAGCGGGAATTGTCCTACCGTTCCGCCGATGGAATAATTGATGGTCTGCTTCAGGTCGAAATAGCGGGCGCCGGCGAGCAGGTCGATGGTGTAGGCAGGGTTGCCTGTGGCCAGCCGGTACTCGCCTGCCACGGTCCAGATCAAGCCTTTGAGATCGTAGTCCAGATTCGCCGAGACGCTGGCTGGAATGCTGGATCCGCCCAGGGTGACATCGCGAACACCCGTCTTTGAATTGCCAAGGTCGAGATAGAGCACGTCGTTGAACACGCCCCAGCGCCCGTTGTGCACGTCGAGCGAGCCCATGAAGGTCATTTTGAGGTTGTCGATGATGGTGTCGGCATCCACCTCGACGCTGGAGCCGCTGCTAGGAAACCTCGTCGAGCCGCTCAATGTTGGCAGGTAGCCATAGATGGACGCGGCAACCTGCCATTTGTCGGCTGGCTGGCTCGTTTGGGCAGCCGAAAGCGTGGGCGCGATCGCGCCGGCTGCGACGGAAAGCGCGGCGATACCGTACTTGAATGTAGCGGCGATGTGCATGGAAAATCTCCTAGGGGTGGTGGATGAAATGATCCGGCGAATTATCACACCAGCGCCTGTGACGGCCACTTCACGGCGCGCTGA
>JAABQI010000290.1 GCA_011391545.1 Rhodoferax sp. | reverse complement strand
GGCCCCGACTACATGCTCGAATTTGCCCATGGCTACACCTACTCGGCGCACCCGGTGCCCTGCGCGGTGGGGCTGGCGGTGCTCGACATCCTGGAGCGCGAAGCCATGGTGGAGCGTGTCAAGACGCTGAGCCCTTATTTCGAGAACGCGGTGCACAGCCTGCAGGGTGTCAAACATGTGACGGGTATCCGCAACTACGGCCTGGCGGCCGGCCTGAGCATCGACGCGCTGCCGGGCGAACCCGCCAAACGGCCGTACCAGATTGCCATGGCCATGCTGGCCAAGGGTTTTTATGTGCGCTACGGTGGCGATACCATTCAGCTGGCGCCGCCCTTCATTTCCACGCCCGCGCAGATTGACAGCCTGGTCAATGCGCTGGGTGAAACCATCAACCAAACTGCCTGATCATGCAAACCTTACCCAAAATTCAAGACCTTCCCCAAATTCGGCATCTGATCGACGGTCAGTTGGTCGCTGGCGGAACGCGCCAGGCCGATGTCTTCAACCCTGCCACAGGCCAGGCTGAAAAGCGCGTGCTGCTGGCCGACAAGCTCACCGTGGAGCAGGCCATTGCCAGCGCCCATGCCGCTTTTCCGGCCTGGCGCAACACGCCGCCGCTCAAGCGCGCCCGCGTCATGAGCAAGCTCAAAGTGCTGCTCGAAGAAAACGCCGACGCCATCTGCGCGCTGGTCACCGCCGAACACGGCAAGGTGCTGGGCGACTCCATGGGCGAATTGCAGCGCGGCATTGAAAACGTCGAGTACGCCAGTTACGCGCCCGAACTGCTCAAGGGCGAGCACAGCCGCAATGTCGGCCCGGCCATCGACTCCTGGAGCGAGTTCCAGTCGCTGGGTGTCTGCGCGGGCATCACCCCGTTCAACTTCCCGGTCATGGTGCCGCTGTGGATGTGGCCGATGGCCGTGGCCTGCGGCAACACCTTCATTTTGAAACCGTCCGAACGCGACCCGTCGAGCACGCTGCTGGTGGCCGAACTGGCGCTGCAGGCCGGCCTGCCACCGGGCGTGCTCAACGTGGTGCATGGCGACAAGGAGGCGGTCGACACCTTGCTGACCGACCCGCGCGTCAAGGCCGTGAGTTTTGTCGGCTCGACGCCGATTGCCGAGTACATCTATTCAACCGGCTGCGCCCACGGCAAACGCGTGCAGGCTTTGGGCGGCGCCAAAAATCACGCCGTGGTCATGCCCGATGCCGACATCCCCAACGCCGTCAACGCCCTGATGGGCGCGGCTTATGGCTCCTGTGGCGAGCGCTGCATGGCGATTCCGCTGGTTGTCGCAGTGGGTGATGCCACTGCCGATGCGGTGGTGGCCGGCCTCAAGGTCGAGATCGAAAAGATGAAGGTCGGTCCCGGCACCGATGCCAGTTGCGACATGGGCCCGCTGGTGACCAGGGCGCATTTCGAGAAGGTCAAGGGCTACGTTGACCAAGGTGTGCGCGAGGGCGCCACGCTGGTGGTCGACGGCCGGGGGGTTAGCGTGCCCGGTTATGAAGGCGGCTACTTTCTGGGCGCCTGCCTGTTCGACAACGTCAAGCCTGGCATGGTGACTTACCAGGAAGAAATCTTTGGTCCGGTGCTGGGTGTTGTGCGTGTCCAGACCCTGCAGGAGGCGATGGACATGATCGATGCCCACGAATACGGCAACGGCACCTGCATCTTCACTCGCGACGGCGAAGCCGCCCGCTTCTTCAGCGACCACATCCAGGTCGGCATGGTCGGCATCAACGTGCCGTTGCCGGTGCCGGTGGCCTACCACTCGTTTGGCGGCTGGAAGCGTTCGCTGTTCGGTGATTTGCACGCCTACGGCCCGGATGCCGTGCGCTTTTATACCAAGCGCAAGACCATCACCCAGCGCTGGCCGTCTGCGGGTGTGCGCGAGGGCGCGGTGTTCAGTTTTCCAAGCAGCCGCTAAGGCATTGGATGGTCAGCGCCTGTCAATTGTGGGCAGGCGCCACATCCAGAGCGCCACCAGCGCGCAGCAGGCGCCGGGAATCCAGCCCAGGCTCAAGGGCATGAACCACCAGGCGATGCTTGAACTGATCGCCATGGTGACCCAGGCGACCTGCTTGGCGCGCAGCGGCACGGCGTGGTGGTTGCGCCAATCCCGCACCATCGGGCCGAAGCGCGGGTGCGCCAGCAGCCACTGCTCGTAGCGCGCGCTGCCCAGTGAAAAGCAATAGGCGGCCAGCAGCACAAACGGTGTGGTGGGCAACAGCGGCAGCACGATGCCGATGGCACCCAGGAGCAGGCACAGCGCGCCGCAAATCAGCCAGACCCAGCGCACCCAGCGGGGGCGCGACGGCGGCGGTGGCGCAACAGGTGGCAGGGGAGAGAGCAAAATTTGAAACGGTTTTTGACAAACAGGTCGCCATTGTCAGACGGTTTAACGCACACTTCGGATTTTCCATTTCAAGGAGACTCCCATGCTGGTCGGGCTACCCAAGGAAATCAAGAACCACGAATACCGTGTCGGCCTGACGCCGGCCAGCGTGCGCGAACTCAGTGCCCATGGGCACCAGGTTCTGGTGCAAACTGGCGCGGGTGCCGCCATCGGCTTGAGCGACGAACAATATCTGGCCGCAGGCGCGACGCTGGTGGCTGATGCTGCGCAGATCTTTGCCAAGGCCGAGATGATCGTCAAGGTCAAGGAGCCGCAAGCCCATGAGTGCGCCATGCTGCGCCCGGGGCAGATTCTGTACACCTACCTGCACCTGGCCCCAGACCCGGCGCAAACGGCGGCGCTGGTCAAGTCGGGCGCGGTGTGTATTGCCTACGAGACCATCACCGGCCCCGGTGGTGGTCTGCCGCTGCTGGCGCCGATGAGCGAGGTGGCGGGGCGCATGGCGGTGCAGGCCGGTGCCGCGCACCTGGAAAAGTCCAAGGGCGGCATGGGTGTGCTGCTCGGCGGTGTGCCCGGTGTGCCGGCAGCGCATGTGGTGATTCTGGGGGCCGGTGTGGTCGGCACGCATGCGCTGCAGATGGCCGTGGGCATGGGCGCCCGGGTGACGGTGCTCGACAAAAACGTGGACCGCCTGCGCCAGCTTGACCTGATTTTTGGCAACCGTATTCACACGCTGTATTCCACGGCCCAGAGCGTCGAAGACGCGGTGCTGGACGCCGAACTGGTGGTGGGTGGGGTGCTGATTCCCGGCGCCGCTGCGCCCAAGCTGGTCACGCGCAGCATGATCTCGCGCATGAAAAAAGGTGCCGTGGTGGTCGATGTGGCGATCGACCAGGGCGGCTGCTTCGAGACCTCGCACGCCACAACCCACGCCGAGCCCACCTTTGTGGTCGACGGCGTGGTGCATTACTGCGTGGCCAACATGCCCGGTGCGGTGGCACGCACCAGCACCTTTGCCCTCAATAACGCCACCATCGCCCATGCCGTGACGCTGGCCGACAAGGGCTGGCAACAGGCGCTCAAGGACGACCCGAACCTGAAAAACGGCCTTAATGTGGCCCAGGGTCAGGTCACGTATGAAGCGGTGGCGAGCACGCTGGGCTACGCCTATGTGACGGCGGATTCACTGCTGAATTGAGCTGGCCGGAAGGGCGCGCAGGGCAGGGGATAATGCGCGCCACATGGCACTTATCACACTACTTGACGGACAACTGGCTTTCGGACACGTCCCGCTGCTGGATCACACCACTTTTTCACTCGAAACGCAGGAGCGCGTCGGCCTGATCGGCCGCAACGGCGCGGGCAAATCCTCGCTGCTCAAGATTCTGGGCGGGCTGGAAAAGCCCGACGACGGAATCTTGCAGGTGCAGGGCAACACCCGCATTTCTTATGTGGCGCAGGAGCCGCAGCTCGATTCCGACGCCACCGTGTTCGAGGCCGTCAGCGCCGGCCTGGCGCGGGTGCGGGAACTGATCGATGAATATTCCCAGGGCCACGGCGACCTGGACGCGATGCAAAGCGAAATCGAATCTCTGGACGGCTGGAACTGGGAGCAGCGCGTGGGCGAAACCCTGCACCGGCTGCACCTGGACGCTGATGCGCGTATCAGCACGCTCTCGGGCGGCAACAAGAAACGCGTGGCGCTGGCCCAGGCGCTGGTGGCGGCGCCCGACGTGCTGCTGCTCGACGAGCCCACCAACCACCTGGACCTGGACAGCATCGAGTGGCTGGAAGGGCTGCTCTGCGACTTCAAGGGCTCGATCGTCACCGTGACGCACGACCGCTCCTTTCTGGACAATGTGGCCACCCGCATCGTCGAGCTGGACCGGGGCAAGCTGCTGAGTTACCCCGGCAACTTTGCCGCTTACCTGGTTCAAAAAGAAGAGCAGACAGCGCAGGAGGCGGTCATCAACGCGCGCGCCGACAAGCTGCTGGCGCAGGAAGAGGTGTGGATCCGCCGCGGCGTCGAGGCCCGGCGCACCAAGGCGCAAGGCCGCATCAACCAGCTCGCCGTGCTGCGCGCCAACCGCGAGGCGCGGCGCGAGGCGCTGGGCAGCGTCAAACTCGATGTGGCCAGCGGTGCCGTCAGCGGCAAGCTGGTGGCCGAACTCACCCATGTGAGCAAGAGTTTCGGTGAGCGCAAAATTGTCGACGACTTCTCGACCGTCATCCTGCGCGGCGACAAGGTTGGCCTGCTCGGCCCGAATGGCGCTGGCAAGACCACGCTGCTCAAACTCATTCTGGGCGAGATCAAGCCCGACCCCGCGCCCGCCAACGCGCCCAAACCCGGCCCGGGCGAAAGCGCCTGGGGCACGGTGCGCCAGGGCGCCAACATCACCGTGGCCTACTTCGACCAGATGCGCAACGCGCTGGACCTGGACGCCACGCTGGAAGACTTCATCAGCCCGGGCAGCGAGTGGATCGAGATCGGCAACCGGCGCCAGCACGTCAAAAGCTACCTCGGCGACTTTTTATTTAGTCCCGCGCGCGCCAATTCCCCGGTGCGATCACTCAGCGGTGGCGAGCGCAACCGGCTGCTGCTGGCGCGCCTGTTTGCCCGCCCGGCTAATGTGCTGGTGCTCGACGAGCCCACCAACGACCTCGACATCGACACGTTGGAGTTGCTCGAAGAGTTGTTGCAAAACTTTGAAGGCACGGTGTTCCTGGTCAGCCACGACCGCACCTTTCTCGACAACGTGGTCACCAGCACGATTGCCTATGAGGGCGACTCGAAGTGGCGCGAATACGAGGGTGGCGTGACCGACTGGCTGACGCAAAGCAAGCGGGCCAACGAGATTGCCAAAAGCAAGGGCCAAAAAGGCGCGCAGCCGTTTCACTACGAGCGTGAGTCGGCTGCCAAGGCCCAGGCTGCGGCGTCAAGCAGCCCCGCTGCACCGGCACCATCGGCCCCGGCGGTACCCGTTGCCAGTGCCTCAGCCGCCAGGTCCCGCAAGCTCAGCTTCAAGGAGCAGCGCGAGCTCGATGGTCTGCCGAAGCTGATTGCGGCGCTCGAGGCCGAGCAGAAGGAGATTGCCGAATTGCTGGCCGACGGCAGCCTGTATGCCATCGACAACGCCCGTGCCCTGAAGCTGGCCACCCGCAGCGCGCAGATCGACGAGGAACTGATGGCAGCACTGGAGCGCTGGGAGGCGCTGGGCACACCGGCCTGAATGCGCCGCTTTAAAGCTGCGCCAGCGGCAACTGTCCGGCGGCCTCGTCGGCTTTGAGCAGCGCAATCAGTTCGGCCAGATCCTGATCCAGACGCTGCAGCGTGAGCGGGCTCAACTGGTCGAGCGCGCCCGGCAATACCCCTTCGAATGGCCCGGGCACCTTGGCAAGCAAATCCATCGCCTGTGGCGTGACGTGCAGATGCACATGGCGCTTGTCCGCTTCGTCCTTGTCCATGCGGAGCAGTTCTTTGTGTTGCAGCACGCGCACCAGGTTGCTGGCGGTGGACTGATGCACGTCCATGTTCTTGGCCAACTGACCCATGCCGATGCCGGGCTGGTCGCGGATCACGCTCAAGGCCCAGACCTGCGCGCCGCCCAGTCCCACCTGTTTTTCAACCTGCTTGAAGTGGCTGCGCACGGCATTGAACACCACCCGAAAGCGGCGCAGCACCTGGCTGGACTGGGTTGGCTGGCTGGTGGGTGCGATGTTGCGCGGCATAAAAATGTGTGTGGTTGAAGGGTTAGCCCGGAATGATAGGCCCGAATCGGGGCAACGGGTGACTCGTCTTATTTGGCGGGTGGGTTGAGCAACTCTTTGCGCACCATGCGCATCAGCAGGTCGTCAAAGGTGTAAAAGCCGTTGTCGCAATGAGCCAGTTCGGCCAGCGCAAAGGCCGCTCCGGTGCCGAAGGCGCGGCGCTCGATTGAGTTGTGAATCAACCGCACGGTCTGGTACGGAAAACCAAAAATCACCTCGTGATGGCCGACGATGCCGCCCAATCGCAGCGAAGTGATGCGGTTCTCGTCGACGTCGATGCTCTGGGCAATCTTGCGCGCCGTGCCCGACACCTCGGGTTTTTCCCGAAAGTGCTGCTCGACAATTTCCACGTCGGCAAACGGCGCGATCTTGCGCAGCAGGCGCGCCGCCATGATCAAAAAGTTGATGCCCACCGTGATGTTGGGCGAGCACAGCACGCGGGCGTGAGCGGCCAGGGAGTGGGCGTACGCCAGGTCGGCTTCGCTGTAGGCCGAGATGGCGCTGACCAGCATGAGCCCCCTGCGGCGCACCTGCTCGCCATAGAGATGCAGGCTCTCGGGGCTTGAGAAGTCCACCAGCGCATCGACCGGGTGCCTATCGAGCCACTGGTCCCAGTCGTCGGCTGAGGCCAGGGTCGCCATGGGCACGTCAACGCCCGCAGAGGACGGGGCGGCGGCGACAGCAGAGCGGCGTGCAATCCAGCACAATTCATAGCGCGGGTCGTCCTGCAGCACCTGCGCCACCGCTTGCCCCGCCTTGCCGAAACCGATTAGTCCAACCTTGATCATGCCGCACCTCCTCATGTTTGACTGTGGCACCTGTCCAACGCGCCGGCCCACTTGGGGGCATTATCCTCAAATATGTTTGCTCCAATGTAGTTTGCCCTCACAATATGTCCTGACATGCCCTGGCGCACTATCTGTCATATACCCCCAGCAAGTTCATGAATCCTGATGTAAATAGCGACGAAATCCTGCAGTCAATTCACAAGGAGGCGGTGGACTGGCGGGCCTGGGCCGGGCGTGTGCTGGTGATGGTGTTTGCCGCCCTGGCCGGGCTGACCGTGGTGGCTTTCACCTGGATGACCGAACTGGCCTTCGGCCTTTTCGAGCAGGTGCATCAAAGTTACTGGTGGAGCCCGTTGCTGTGGACGCCGCTGTGCACCGCCGCCATCGTCTGGGTGATGCGACGCTATGCCATGGGCAGCGCCGGCTCGGGCATTCCGCAGGTGATGGCCGCGCTCGATGGCAGCGTGACGCCGGCCAACCGCGGGCTGTACGTGTCACTCAAGCTCAGCTTCGCCAAGATGGCGCTTTCCACCTGGGGCCTGCTGGCAGGCCTGTCGCTGGGGCGCGAGGGGCCGTCGGTGCAAATCGCCGCGGGCGTCATGCACCATGCGCGGCGCTGGCTGCCCGACAAGTCGCAGGTGTCTGAGCACGGTTTGATGATGGCAGGCGGTGCCGCCGGGATCGCCGCGGCCTTCAATACGCCGCTGGGCGGTGTCATGTTTGCCATCGAAGAGTTGTCGCGCAAGCCCGAGCAGCGTTCCAGCGGCCTGCTGCTGGCGGCCATTGTGCTGAGCGGCCTGATGGCGGTGTCGATCTATGGCAATGCCACTTACTTTGGTGTCATCAAGGTGCAAAACCTGAGCATGGCGCTGCTGCTTCCGGGGCTGGCGGTGGCGGTGCTCAGCGGTTTGGCCGGCGGCTTGTTTGCCAGGCTGCTGCTGGTCTCGATCCGCGGCGACTCCGGCGACCGTTTCAGCCGCTGGCGCCTGCGCAGCCCGGTGGCTTTTGCCGCCGCCTGCGGGCTGGTTATTGCTGTCATCGGGCTAGTCAGCCACGGCGACACCTTTGGCACCGGTTACGCGCACAGCCGCGCCATGCTCGAGGGCAAGGACGACACTTCGCCCATTTATGTGCTGCTCAAGTTCATGGCCACCTGGATCACCGCCTGGTCCGGTGTGCCCGGCGGCATCTTTGCCCCGGCCTTGTCCATCGGCGGCGCCCTGGGCAACGACGTGGCGCAATTCATCGGTTATGCCAACGCGCCGACCCTGATCGCGCTGGGCATGGTGGGTTTTCTGGCCGCCGTCACGCAGGCGCCGCTGACCTCGTTCATCATCGTCATGGAAATGGTGGCGGGCCACGAGTTGGTGCTGAGCCTGATGGCCACCGCCGTGGTGGCCAGCGGTGTCTCGCGGCTGCTGTGTGTGCCGCTCTACAGCGCGCTGGCGCAGTTGCAGCTGCAGCGTCTGCCCAAGACCGATCAAGCGTAAATTTTGTTCACCGTAGCAGCAAGGTCGGCAATTTGGCCGAGCGCAGCAACTCCGAGGTCTTGCTGCCAAACAGCCAGCCGCGCAGCGAGGAGTGGGCATAGGCGCCCATGATCAGCATGTCAATGCCGTGCGCTGCCACGGTTTTGGCAATCACGCGCTCGGTGTCTCCTGGCAGCAGATGCGGCGTGACATCAAAGCCGGCGGCAGCCAGCACACCTTGCGCCCACTCCAGTTGCTTGACCGCATCGCCACTGGGCTTGCCCGACATCAGCACATGCGCCGGCAGCCCCTTGAAGAGTTTGCTGCCAGCCACCATTTCCACCCCGCGGCGGGTCACGATGCCGCCATCAAAGGCGATCATGAAACGCTCGGGCTTTTTGAAGCCTTCGGTCACGGTCAGGATCGGCTTGTGCAGCGCGCGCACCACCTGCTCCACATTGCGGCCCAGATCGCGCTGCGTCACTGCAGCCGATTCGCCGCGCCGCCCCAGCACGAACAGTTGTACGCCAGGCTCCTGCGCGATCAGGGTTTCCTGCAGGCTGCCATGACGCTGGCGGGTATCGAGCAAGGGCACGCCCGCTGCCGCGGCGCGTTCGCGCAAGCGGTTCAAAAAAAGGCGACCCTGCTCGCGCGCGGCTTTGCTGCGCTGCTCGTCCTGGCTGACCAGCTCGGTGAGCAGCAGCTCTTGTGAATTCACGCCGATGGCGCCACTGTGGTCGGCGCCGTCGCCCAATTCGGGATGACGATCAATGGTGTGCAGCAGTTCCAGCGGCGCGCCCATGCGCAGCGCCGCCCAGGCGGCGTAGTCGGTCACATGGTCGGCAAAACGGGACTGGTCAACACAGGCCAGCACTTTGTTGTCAAAATTCATGGCTGGCTCCTCAGTGGCTCATCAGTTGTTCAACGGCGTCGGGCTTGTCGTGCACGGCGAAGCGGTCCACCATGGTGGCGCTGGCCTCATTGAGCCCGATCACCTCCACCTCGGTGCCTTCGCGGCGGAACTTCACCACCACCTTGTCGAGTGCGCTCACCGCCGTGATGTCCCAGAAATGCGCGCGGCTGACGTCGATGCGCACCTTTTCGATCACTTCCCTGAAGTCAAATGAGTTGACGAAACGCTCGGCTGACGCGAAAAACACCTGTCCCACCACGCGGTAGGAGCGCAGTCGGCCCTCGTCTTCGGTTTGCGAACCCACGTACAAAATCAGCCCGACCTTGTGCGCAAAGAAGAAACCCGACAGCAGCACACCCACCAGCACGCCCTTGGCCAGGTCGTGCGTGGCCACCACCGTGACCACCGTGGCCAGCATCACCAGGCTGGTGCTCTTGGGGTGCACGCGCAGGTTGGCCAGCGACGTCCAGCTGAAGGTGCCGATCGACACCATGATCATCACTGCCACCAGCGCTGCCATCGGGATGCGCGCCACCCAGTCGCCCATGAACACCACCATCAGCAGCAGAAACACGCCGGCAGACAGCGTTGACAGTCGCCCGCGCCCGCCCGACTTGATGTTGATCACCGACTGGCCAATCATGGCGCAGCCCGCCATGCCGCCCAGAAAGCCGGAGGTGATGTTGGCGACACCCTGGCCGACGCACTCGCGGTTCTTGTTGCTGCTGGTATCGGTCAGGTCATCGACGATGGAGGCCGTCATCATCGATTCGAGCAAGCCCACCGTGGCCAGCGTGGCCGCCACCGGAAAGATGATTTGGAGCGTTTCCAGCGTCAGGGGCACCTCGGGCCACAGGAAAAATGGCAGGCTGTCGGGCAGCTGGCCCATGTCGCCCACGGTGCGGATGTCCAGACCCAGCCAGAGCGACACGCCGGTCAGCACCACGATGGTGACCAGCGGCGAGGGCACCGCACGGGTGACGTAGGGAAACAGGTAAATGATGCCCAGCCCGGCCGCCACCATGGCATACACATGCCAGCTCACATTGGTGAGTTCGGGCAATTGCGCCAGAAAAATAAGAATGGCCAGCGCGTTGACAAAGCCGGTGATGACCGAGCGCGAAACAAAGCGCATCAACTCGCCCAAGCGCAGCGCGCCCGCCCCTATTTGCAGCACACCGGTGAGCACCGTGGTGGCCAGCAGGTACTGCAGGCCATGGTCTTTCACCAGCGTCACCATCAGCAGCGCCATGGCGCCCGTGGCCGCCGAAATCATGCCTGGGCGGCCACCGACAAAAGCGCTCACCGTGGCAATGCAAAACGCCGCATACAAGCCGATCTTGGGGTCAACGCCAGCAATGATGGAAAACGCAATGGCCTCGGGAATGAGCGCCAGCGCCACGACCAGGCCGGCCAGCAGGTCATTTTTGACATTGGAAAGCCAGTCCTGGCGAAATGAATTCATAAGTTGTATCTGGAAACAAGCGCAGCAGAAGCGGCAAAAAAGGCGCCCACCAGTGGCATCCATGACCAAAGCATGGATGACACGGGAGAGGTGAAACGGCAGAGGCGAATGGAAGTTGACCGGACCGGCGGGCCGACAGGTAAATCGGCGAGGGTCAAGGAAAACTGAACGCTGAAAGGCATCGCGTGGGCCTGATTCTAAGTCGGGGTCGATTTTTGCCGGATATTGCCCGTTTGCCGGAAGCGTTCAAGCGATTTCGGTTAAATTCCACGCGATGTCCTTGACCGCACAGGCCTTTAGCGCCCGCCCCCCCGTTTTTTCCAGCACCGAATTTCGCACCGCCCTGGGCATGTTTGCCACCGGCGTCACGATCGTAACCGCGCGCGCCCGCGACGGCCATCTGGTCGGCCTGACCGCCAACTCGTTCAATTCGGTGTCGCTGAGTCCGCCGCTGGTGCTGTGGAGCCTGTCGCAGGCCGCCACCTCGATGGAGGCCTTTCGCAAGGGCTCGCACTACGCCATCAACATTCTGGCGGCCGACCAGCAGGCGCTGGCGCAGCGCTTTGCCAGCCGTGGTGTGGACCGCTTTGCCGATGTCGACTTTGTTGAGGGCGCCTGTGGCGCGCCCCTGCTGGCCGGTGCGGTAGCCACTTTCGAGTGCTTCAACCGCAGCCGCTACACCGAGGGTGATCATGTGATTTTTGTCGGCGAGGTGGAGCACTGCGCGCACCGCAGCGGCATCGCGCCATTGCTCTACCACGGCGGCAAGTTCTACACTGAGCATCCTCTGTAACTGACGAGTCTTGCTTCCATGACCACTGCCGCTGCCCAACGCATCCTGATCGCCTATGCCACAACCGATGGCCACACGCTGCACATTTGCCAGCGCTTGCAGCAGGTCATGGAAGGCTTGGGCAACCAGGTCACGGTGAGCCTGTTGGCGCAAGCCGGTGCGCTCGATCTGGCCAATTTCGACCGCGTCGTGGTCGGCGCCAGCATCCGCTACGGCCACCACCAGCCGCTGGTGGCCGAGTTCATCAACCTGCACCAGGCGCTGCTGCAGAGCCGCCCAAGCGCCTTTTTTTCGGTCAATGTCGTCGCTCGCAAGCCAAACAAGAACACCCCTGAAACCAACCCCTATTGCCGCAAGTTCCTGCAAAGTGTCGCCTGGAAACCGGCCCTGGCGGCGGTGTTCGCCGGCAAGCTCGACTACCCCAGGTATGGTTTTATCGACCGCCAGATGATCCGCTTCATCATGCTCATCACCAAGGGCCCCACCGACCCCACCGCGGTGGTGGA
>JAABQI010000289.1 GCA_011391545.1 Rhodoferax sp. | reverse complement strand
CACAATCTCACCGGTGATGCTGGCACGCAGGCCCACCTTGCCGTGGATGGCTGGCGCGCTCAAGCCGGCAGCGCCCTTGTCAAGCACAAAGCCGCGGATCGGGCCGACCTGGCCAGACTCTGACACCTCTTTCGCCCAGACCACAAACACATCGGCAATCGGGCTGTTGGAAATCCACATCTTGCTGCCGGACAGCTTGTAGCCGCCGGGCACCTTGACGGCCCGGCTCAGCATGCCGGCCGGGTCGGAGCCGTGGTTGGGCTCGGTCAGGCCGAAGCAGCCGATCCACTCGCCGGTGGCCAGTTTGGGCAGATACTTTTGTTTGGTGGCCTCGTTGCCGAATTCAAAAATGGGCACCATCACCAGCGAGCTCTGCACGCTCATCATGGAGCGGTAGCCGCTGTCCACACGCTCGACTTCGCGGGCAATCAGGCCATAGGCCACGTAGTTGAGGCCGGGGCCGCCATAGGCTTCGGGGATGGTCGGCCCAAGCAGGCCCAGTTCGCCCATTTCACGGAAGATGGCGACATCGGTTTGCTCCTTGCGAAAGGCCTCGATCACGCGCGGTTGCAGCTTGTCCTGGCAGTAGGCGGCGGCGGCCTCCTTGATCATGCGCTCGTCGTCGCTGAGTTGACTGTCGAGCAAAAAGGGGTCTTGCCAGTTGAAGCTTGCGTGGGCCATGAGGTTCTCCATTAAGTGTTCAGATGACGCATGTTAGCGGCTGGGCGGACGTCAGGCAAACGATTAATCATCACAATGAATTGAGAAATACTCATATGTCATGAATCAACGCTTTGAACTTCAAAGGTGGCTTCGTCACTGCGAGCGCAGCGCGGCAGTCAATGCATTCGGAAGTCATGCATTGCTTCACTGCGTTCGCAATGACCGGATCTGTTTAAGAAAGTGATTGTGATATGCGCGAGAGGTATACCAAGCGCATGTGCCTTCCCGACTGCCGGCCCGCCGCGGCTCACTTGCCCGATGGCGCGCCCGGGATCAGCGTCAATACATGTTCCGAGCTTTCGAACAGGGGTGTCAGCGGCTGGTTCAAGACCCCTGACAACTGGTCCAGACTGTTTTTCGGCAGCGCCAGATACAAGCCGGTGGCGCGGCCACTCATCTGGCCCAAGTCTTTCAACGTCACGACGCTGGCCTGACCGCGCGAATAAAACGTGGCGGAAAACGGTACTTCGTCCAGATAGACCAGTTGCTCACCGGCTTGCATGTGCTGCATGGCGTAGGCCACCAGATGCTTCTCGGTCTTGAGTTGCAAGGGTTGCAGCGTGACCACCGCGGTGTAGCCTGTCACGAGCAGCGGCATCAGCCAGATCAGGCCAGTGCGCAGGCGCTGGCCCGACTTGCTGGTGAAGGCTGGCGTGTCAAGCGCCAGCGCCATCAGGACGCTGAAGGCCGACAGCGCGGGCAACACGTAGGTCCACAGGATGTTGCCGGAAACGGTAAAAAACACCGGCGTGAACAAGGACCATGCGAGCAAATATGCCTTGTCGGGGTCGCGCCGGGTCTGCCACAGGGCCGCCCTTTGCAAGGGGTTGATCACGCGCCTGAGCAGCATGGCCAGCGCCACCAGCCCCCAGGGAAAAGACGCCACCAGCACCTCGCCCCAGATCGCCCCTTTCATCCGCCTGTGCGCCACGCCATACAAGTCCCCCGTCCAGCCGGAATCAATGAAGCGCAAAAAATGCTCGCCCACCAGGAAATAATTCAGAAAACCAGGTGTCTTTTGCTCGGCCAGCAGGTACCAGGGCACGCTCAGGAGCAGCATCAGCGCAAGCCCGGAAAACCAGGGCATTTGTTTGAATGACGCCCTCAGGCCGGGATAGAGGATGAACAGCGGCAGCATCGGCCCGGCCACCAGCACCAGCATGAGCGGCCCCTTGGCCAGCAGGCCAACGGCCAGCGCCACAAAAAAGCCGTAGCGCCAGGCCGGGCTGGGTGCTTTGGCCGACATGGCCAGCGCCACCATGGCCCAGGTGGTGGCCAGCGCCAGAAAGGGGTCGGTCAGCACCGCGCCGGCGGCCATGAAGACCAGCGCGCAGCTGGCATAAATCAGCAGCGCGCCCTGGGCGATGCGCTCACCAAAATAGGCGCGCGCATAGACAAACAGCAGGGCCATGCCGCCCAGCGTGGCCAGCCAGGACGGCAGCCGGGCGGCAAACTCGGTGACCCCCAATAGCTTGAAGGCGATCGCCTCGGTCCAGAAAGACAGCGGCGGTTTGCCCCAAAAAGGAAGTTCAGGGGTAAACCAGGGCGTGATCCAGTCGCCCTTGAGCGCCATCAGGCGCGCCACCTCGGCATAACGCGGCTCGGAAGTGCTCGCCAAGGGCAGCCACGCCATGCTGGCCAGGCGCAGCCCCAATATCGCGCCCAGCGCCCACCACCAGGGGCTAAGCCGAAGGCGCATCGGCGTTTTTCTGGGCTGCTGCGCGCTGCTCTGCAGGTGCCGGCGGGCTTTGAACCACATCGCGCAGCACGTAGAGCGGGCGCTGTTTGGTTTCGAAATAGGTTTTCCCCACATATTCGCCCACCACGCCAATGGACAGCAACTGCACGCCGCCCAAAAAGGTGATCATGGCGATCAGCGACGGATAGCCACCCACCTCGTTGCCATTCAGCAAGGCGTCCACCACAATCCAGAAGCCGAACGACAGGCCGACCAGTGCGCCCACCAGCCCCATCACGGTGGCCCAGCGCAAGGGCGTCACAGAAAACGAGGTGATGCCCTCGAACGCCAGCCCCACCAGCTTCAGCGCATTCCATTTGGTGTTGCCGGCGGCGCGTTCTTCGCGGTCGTATTCGATCACATGGGTCGGCAGCCCGACCCAGGCAAACAGGCCCTTCATGTAGCGATTGCGTTCCGGCAACTGCTTCAGGGCATCGACGGCGCGTCGGCTCATCAGGCGGAAGTCGCCAGTGTCAGCGGGGATATCGATGTTGCTCAGACGGTTGAGCAGGCGGTAAAAGAGATGGGCGCTGAGCCGCTTGTGCCAGGACTCGCCCGCGCGCGAGCGCCGCTTCATGCAGACGATGTCAGAGCCGGCATGGAACGCGGCCAGCATTTGTTCAATCAGTTCGGGCGGGTCCTGCAAATCGGCATCGAGCACCACCACCGCCTCGCCAACCGACAAATCCAGGCCGGCAGTCAGCGCGGCCTCTTTGCCAAAATTGCGGCTCAGGCGCACCGCCTTGACCTCGGGGTGGCTGGCGGCCAACTCCAGCAGATAAATGCCGCTGTCGTCGCGGCTGCCATCGTCCACCAGTACCAGTTCATAGCGGATGGCCAGCGGCTGCAGCACTTGGCTCAGCCGCTCGTACAGCAAGGGCAGCACGGTGCGCTCGTTGTAGAGCGGGATCACGACGGACAGCGCCACGCGCGCCGACGGCCCGGGCTCAGCCAGCCGGAGATCGCGTTCAGCGCGCATGAGGGTTAGCTTTTGTCAACATGAGAAGTAGCATTTCAAAACGGGCTGAATTTTACCGTCTGCAGGTCGCGGCAAGCCCAGTGGGAGCAGCGCGGGCGTTTGTGTCTATGATGGTTCCATCATGCGCCGAAAAATTCCGTCCCTTCAAGCCCTGGCCTGCTTTGAGGCCGCTGCCCGCCACCAGAGCTACACCCGCGCGGCGCAAGAGTTGGCGCTCACGCAAGGCGCGGTCTCGCGCCAGCTTACCGCTTTGGAAGACTTTGTCGGCGTGGCGCTGTTCAAGCGCACGCGGCATGGCGTCACGCTGACCGAGCGCGGCCGCGACTACGCCGCGCAGGTGGCCCTTCGCCTCCAGGGACTGGAGCAGGACACGCTCGATGTGATGAGCACGCAGGGGCGCGGCAGCGTGCTGCATCTGGCCGCAGTGCCCACCTTTGCCACGCGCTGGCTGATTCCGCGTTTACCCGACCTGAAAAGAGCACAGCCCGAACTCACCGTGCACATCGAGACGCGCACCCGGCCCTTCATGTTCGCCGACACGCCGTTTGATTGCGCGCTGTTTGCCGGCACACCCGCGCAGGTCAGCCAGTGGGCCGGCACCCGGGCGACCAAATTACTCGATGAAGTGGTGCTGCCGGTGTGCCACCCCAGCCTGCTGCAGGGGCAGGCCAGCCTGTCGCCCGAGGCCATCGCAGGGCTGCCCCTGCTGCAGCAAAGCACCCGTATCGACGCCTGGCGGCAATGGTTCGAGGCGCAAGGCGTGGTCGCGCCGAACGCGCTGTCTGGCGCACGTTTTGAGCTGTTTTCCATGACGGTTGCCGCCGCCGTGCACGGCATGGGCCTGGCGCTGGTGCCACGGCTTTTGATCACGCAGGAACTGGCGCGCGGTGAGCTGGTGGTGGCCTGCGAGCGCCCCCTGGTGAATCAACGCGCTTATTACCTGGTGCGACCCGAGGGCAGCGCCAATCCGCCAGCCACGCAGATGTTTCTGGATTGGTTGCTGCAGAACACCCATTAGCCAGACACAAATGGCTCAATCCGCCGGCTCTGAAGGCAACGGCAGCTGCAGGCCGACGCTGGTCACAACACCGTCGGACATGGTTCGCACACTCAACTTGGCGCCATCGAGCGCCACCTGGTCGCCCACCACCACCGGGCGCATGATGGCCTTGGCGAGCCAGGCGTCCACGCACAGGTCGGCATCAGGGGGTGTCTGCAGCCCGTAAAAATCACACAAGTCAGCCACCCGGGTGTTGGCTTGCAGGGCAAAGTCACCATACGCGGCGCGTGCGGCAGAGGTGTCGTTCTTGTCAGGCAGCACCAGGCCCATGCGTCGCGCCAACCAGCCTATCGTGCTGCCTTGCAGCAACAGCGACGCCAGCACCACCACAAACGCCACGTTGAAAATGAGCCGCGCGTCGGGCAGCTTGGCCATGAAGGGAAAGATGGCCAGCACAATCGGCACCGCGCCCCGCAGGCCCACCCAGGCGATGTAGATGATCTCCCTGGGCTTGAAGCGCAATGGCGCCAGACACAAACCCACCGCCAGCGGCCTGGCAATGAACATCAACACGGCGGCTACTCCCAGCGCGGGCCAGGCAAAGCCTTCGATCTCTGAGGGGGTCACCAGCAAACCCAACAGCACGAACATCAATGCCTGGGACAACCAGGCATAACCGTCGAGCGCAGACAGGGCAGATTGCACGATTTTCGGTGCCCTTCGGTTCAGGACGATGCCCAGCAGATACACCGCCAGAAAGCCCGAGCCGCCGACCCAGGTGGCAAAGGCAAATGTGGCCAGGCCGGCCATGGTCAGTAGCAACGCAATCACGGCACCCGACTCTTCCAGTTGATGAATGCGCGGCAACACCATGGCAAACAGCCGTCCGATCCCGATGCCCAGCAGCGCGCCCCAGCCAAACTGCGCCAGCAAGGACCACGCGATGGCACCCAACGACACCCCGGTGCCGACGCCAGTGCCGGCGGCAGAAGCCAGACCAATCAGGGCGAGCGTCAGATAGACCGCCATCGGGTCGTTCATGCCCGACTCGATTTCCAGCGTGGTGGCGACCCGCTCGTTCAACTGGACCTTCGAGGTCTTGAGCAGCGAGAACACGGCTGCCGCATCGGTGGACCCGACGATGGCACCCAGCAAGAGGGCACTGGTCCAACTCAACTCGAGCAGCCAGACCGCAGCCACGGCGGTGAAGCCAGCGGTCAGCAGGACGCCCAGCGAGGCCAGGACCAGGGCCGGCCTCAAGCCGGTGCGAAATCGCGGGTAGTCGGTCCGCAGGCCGCCGTCGAGCAGGATGATGACCAGCGCAATATTGCCCACCCAGAAGCTGATGCGGTAGTCATTGAACTCCCAACCGCCCGGCCCGTCCACACCGGCCAGCATGCCCGTGACCAGAAAAGCCAGCAAAAAAGAAAACCCCGCCCTTTTTGAGAACACGCCCACCAGAACGCTGGTAAAAATCAGTGCTGAGGCGCCCAGCAAGGGCAGGCTCAGAAAGTCAAGGTTCAGGTTCATCTTGACGCGGATTATCCCAGTGCAGTTCCCGCGCCCAGGGACTTGCCTGCCCGGATCCGGCATGACGCACAGGGTTGAATAAGCTTGACTGATCTGGCCCTGAAGTGCTTGCGCCTTATTTATTGTCAGCGTCCACCGCCAGTTGCAGCATCTCGAAAATGTCGGGAATGGCGGCGCTGACCCGGTTCCAGTTCGGGATCAGCGGCGTGGCCATCGGGTCGTCCATGAACGCCTGGCAAGCCAGCCCGATGGCGCGCGTGAACGACTCCACCGCCATGCCCTCCTCATGCCGGTCGAACTGCAGGCCGTTGATGGCCGCATCCGCCTCGAACTTCATGATGGTGTCTTCGGCGCGACGCAAATAGGCCACCAGCAGCGACCTGAACAGCCCGTCCGAGAACACCACGCCTTCCGAGGCCAGCGTGCGAAAGATCGACTTGCAGATGTCCACGGTCATGCGCATCAGGCCTTTGCTCGCGTCGTCGGCCGACAGCACCTGGTGCTTGTGGTCGTAGTTGGCGGCAATGTCCACCTGGCACACCCGGCGCGGTGAATAGTTGCGGTACACCTCGGCCAGCGAGCCCACCTCCAGGCCCCAGTCCCAGGGTATCCGGTTGACCCGCGCCAGCTCGGTGACCATGCAGAATTCGCCTGCCAGCGGGTACCGAAAATTGTTCAGAAAA
Source organism: Rhodoferax sp. (assembly GCA_011391545.1). Classification (GTDB taxonomy): domain Bacteria; phylum Pseudomonadota; class Gammaproteobacteria; order Burkholderiales; family Burkholderiaceae_C; genus Rhodoferax. Next base: position 5,428 of record JAABQI010000289.1, on the reverse strand, counting down.
GCCAGAAAGCCCTGCGCGCCGACAAGCTGCTGCAGGGCCTGCACCAGCGGCGTGACCAGCAGCCGCGTGACACGCCCGTTGAGCTTGCTCGACACCCGGCTGTAATAGCCCTTGCAAAAGACGAAGTCCAGCGTCGGACTGGCGATGGGGTAGCACAGCCGTGCCAGCAGCTCCCGGCTGTAGGTGACGATGTCGCAGTCGTGCAGGGCAATCACCTGCGACCTGGCCCGCGCCAGCACATAGCCGTAGGCCAGCCAGACCGAGCGCCCCTTGCCGCGCTCGCCCACATGGAAGCCGTGCCGGGCGAAGGTTTCGTAGATTTCGCTGATGCGTTTGCCGTCGTTGTGGACAATTTTGACCTCGGTGGCAATCGGCGCCATGAAGGCGCGCGCCCGGGCAAAGTCCTGCACCGAGGCCTTGTCGAGCACCAGCACGATCTCATTGAGGTACCTGACCTTGGCCAGCTCCCGCACGATGCCCGGCATGGCCGGGCCTTCGAATTCACTGTACAGCGCCGGCAGCACCAGCGCCATGGGGCGGGTTTTGGCAAACTGGCACAGCTCGCCCTCAAGCCGCTCCAGCGACGGCTTGCCGAGCTGGTGCAGGGTGGTGACGATGCCGCTTTGATGAAAATCAGACATGGCGCAAGCTCCCCTTCAAAGGTGTTCAATCTCGCTTTTCTCTTGTTCCGCATGCTCTTTCTCGATCATGCGCCGGGCCGCGTCGATGCCGCCCACGCCAAAGGCGATGGCCAGCGCCGCCACAATGCCGCCAAAGGTGATGGAGAAGGCGGCCAGCACAATGCCGGGCGCAATCTGGAGCTGCTCCATGGTCATGGCCAGGATCAGCACCGTCAGCAACAGGCGAACGGCGTTGGCCAGCGCCTTGGCATAGTGGTAGCCGCTGTTGACGGCCGCGATCAGCACCGCGCGGCTGGCAAACCCGGCCAGCAGGGTGCCCGCCAGCAAAATCACCAGGGCCGAAAAGGCGCGCGGCAGGTAGCCAAAAATTTGCGTCACCAGATGGTCAATGGCCGCAATCTGCAGGGCGTTCAAGGCGAGCATCAGCGTGAGCACCATCACTGCCCAAAAGACGACGCTGCCGATCAGCGCCGCCGGTTTGGACCACAAGCCGCCCTTGCGCATCAGCGCCGTCATGCCCACCCGGTCGGCAAAGCTGTCGAAGTGGATGGCATTGAGGAACTTCAGCAGCACGAAGCGGACCAGCCTTGCCAGGCCGGTGCCCAGCAGCAAAATCACCAGCAGCGCCAGCAGGTTGGGCAGCAAGGCCTTGAGACTCAAAAATATGGCGTCCAAAGGTTGCAGGATCAGGTCCAGGAATTCATTCATGGTGTTACTCCTTTTTTGTCAGGTCCAGGCGCTGGCCAGGTAGTCCTTGTCGCGCTCGAAGGCCAGGCACAGTTGTTCAATTTCCAGCTCCACATCGGCGGGTGTCATGGTGTCGGCCGCCAGGATGAACGCGGCGGTTTTGCCGATGTAAAGCGGCGTGAGCGACTTGATCAGGTGCGCCGGCAGCATCTGCTTGCGGTGAAAAGCGACGGCGTAGTCGTAAATCACGCGCGCCCACAGCGCGGGGGAAAAGTTGAATTCGGCATCGCTCTGCGCCCCCAGCCGTTGCACCTCGGAAAAATCACCGGCGCCCAGCACCTCGCGCCAGATCTCCTGCAGGTTGGCCAGGCCGTCGCGAAACTGCGCCAGCATGCGCCCGGTATGCACGCTCACATGCTCCAGCCCGACCGTGTACTCGAAGCCGAAGGCCGGCACCGGCTCGGAGCCGCGAATGGGCAGCCACACCGGCGCGTAGTTCTCCATCAGGTCGAAGGTGGCGCTGACCACCTGGTAGAGCATGCTGCTGAGGTCGGCGCCGGGGTCTTTGGCGTCGTGAATCTTGGCGCCAAGAAAAGACTGCGTGACCTTGAAACCGTTGGCAATGGCCGTCGTGGTCATCCAGATGTCGATGCCGAAGCGCGCCACATCGGTCTGCCACACATCCTTGTCCAGGTAAAAGCCGGCGAGCTGGCCCGAGAAGCCGAAGTCGCCGCCAATCGGCTGGCGCACCCGCTTGCCGTACAGTGCGCGCGTCAGCGGGTAGATGATGCTGTTGGTGATGGTGCCGTCGAACTTGTGGCGGTGGTAGAGCGGCGCCACATAGTCAAAGCCACCCACCAGCACCGGTTTGACCAGCAGTTCGATCCATTCGGGCGTGATGCTGCGCAAATCCGAATCGACCACCGCACAGGCGCGGGCATTGAGCGCCTGGGCAATCTCGAACACCGCCCGAAAGGCGCTGCCCTTGCCGGGCACGCCGGCATAGGGAAAGGCCAGCTTGGCAACGGGCGAGACCCGGTGGTGCAGCAGGATGGCGCTGTAGTCCTCGATGCCCGATTGCTGCACCACCGCGGTGGTGCCGTCGGTGGAGCCGCCGTCGGAGTTGACGATCACGGCCTTGTGTTCGGGGAAGTATTTGGCCAGCCCGGCCTGCACCGCGCGCACCACGTGGCCAATGGTGCGCGCATTGTTGAAGCTCGGAATGCCCACCACGATGTCGGCCCGGCCAAGTGCCTGGATCTGTGCGCGCACCTCCGGCCTGAGTTCAATCGTGGCCATGGCACAGGAAGTCGAGCACGGCTTCGTTCCAGCCGGCCGGGCCAGGCTGGTGGGTTGTCGTCAGGCCGGCCAGCGGCAGACTGGCGTCGGCCAAGCCATCCGGGCGGCGCACCAGCACGGCGTGGTCCACCGCCCGCAGCATGGGAAGGTCGTTGGCGCCGTCGCCCAGACCCAGGGTGGTCATGGGGCCATGCTCCAGCTCGTAAAGTGTTTTCAGCAGTCGCACCGCCCGGCCTTTGTCGTGCTGGCCCAGAATGTGATGGAGCCGCCCCTCGGTCCAGTTCAAGCCGATGTTTTTGATGGCCTGCAAAAAGCCGGCATCGACCGGGCCGTCAAAGACAAAGGGCTCGTCGAATTCGCGCTGTCTGGCCAGCGCCGCCTGCTCGGTGTCGAGCCCGGTCAGCGCCGCGATTTCTGCAATGTCCATGTCGGTGAAACCGCGTACCCGCGCCCCGGTTTGCGCGCGCAGCGCCACAAACTGGCGCCTGATCTCGGCATGCGGCGTGCCCAGGGTGATGCGATCAAACCCCGGCACAGTGCCATCACTGACGATGGGCGTCGCGAAATACCCGCTTGGCACATACACGGCGCCGCCGTTTTCCACAATGAACGGGTGGCTGTTGCCCAGCCGCTGGCGGTACAGCATCATCTCGGCGCGCGTTTTGCTGGAGCACAGCACCAGCGCGAAGCCTTGCGCCCGCAGCAACTCCAGCGCCGGCACGGCGGCTGCAAAAGAATAGCTGACCGGGTCCAGCAGGCTGCCGTCCAGGTCGGTAAACACAAGCAGGTTCTGGCGCATTTCGGGCACATCCAGCCAAGTGATTCAGGGGGTTGAATGATGCGTGACAGGTTTATTTGTGGCTTGACAATTCGCAACAGGCCGACCTTCGCCATGCTCGTAAAACTGCCACTTTCCGCAGTGTGGCCCGGTATCCTCCCGGCTGTTCAGGCGCCTGCCCCCGTGCTAAGCTAGTCGCTGTTGACAACTGTCTTGACACCCCCATTCACAGGAGCGCATTCATGCCCGGACTTCTTCCCAACATCGACCCTGATGGCCTGCTTGAGTTTTCGGTGGTCTATACCGACCGCGCGCTCAACCACATGTCCAAGCGCTTTCAGGGCGTGATGACAGACATTTCGCGCATCCTCAAAGAGGTGTATCACGCCCAATCGGCGGTGCTGGTGCCAGGCAGCGGCACCTTTGGCATGGAGGCCGTGGCGCGCCAGTTTGCCACCGGCAAGAAAACCCTGGTGATCCGCAACGGCTGGTTCAGCTACCGCTGGACGCAAATTTTCGACATGGGCAGCATTCCTTCGGAATCGACCGTGCTCAAGGCGCGCCGTGTGGGCAACGACAAGCAGGCGCCGTGGATTCCCTGCCCGGTGGACGAAGTGGTCGCCACCATCCGCGCCAAAAAGCCCGACGTGGTGTTTGCCCCGCACGTTGAAACCGCCGCCGGCATGATCCTGCCCGACGACTACCTGAAAACCGTGGCCGACGCGGTGCATGAGGTGGGCGGCCTGTTTGTGCTCGACTGCATTGCCTCGGGCGCCATGTGGGTCGACATGGAGGCCACCGGCGTCGATGTGCTGGTGAGCGCGCCGCAAAAGGGCTGGAGCGGCTCACCCTGTTGCGCCATGGTGATGCTCAGTGCCCGCGCCCGTGCCGCCATTGACGCCACCACCAGCACCAGCTTTGCCTGCGACCTGAAAAAATGGCTGCAGATCATGGAGGCTTACGAGAAGGGCGGCCACGCCTACCACGCCACCATGCCGACCGATGCCCTCGTGCGCCTGCGCGAGGTCATGGAGGAAACCCGCGCCTATGGTTTTGAGAAGGTCAAGGCCGAGCAGGCTGCGCTGGGCGCCAAGGTGCGCGCCCTGTTCGAGAGCCGCGGCATCAAGAGTGTGGCCGCCGATGGCTTCAAGGCCCCCGGCGTGGTGGTGAGCTACACCCTTGACGCCGACATCCAGAACAGCAAGAAATTCCTGGCACTGGGCCTGCAGACCGCCGCCGGCGTGCCGCTGCAGTGCGACGAGCCCGCTGATTTTTCGACCTTCCGCGTCGGCCTGTTCGGCCTGGAAAAGCTGCACAACGCGGACCGCAGCGTGGCCCACCTCGCGGCCGCACTCGACGCCATGGGCATCACTGCCTGACATGCAAGGCGCCCGTTAAATGGGCACTTGATGTGGGGGAATTAATCCCTCACTGCCTTGATTTCCGGGGCTTCGCCACTACCATTCGCTCACCGAACGGGGATTCCGTTTGACTCAGTGAAAAAGGAAAACATGAAACGCATTTTTTTGTTTGTTTTGACCAACGTGGCGGTGGTGGCCGTGCTGGGCATGGTGGCGAGCCTGCTGGGGGTCAACCGCTACCTCACCGCCAATGGCCTGGACCTCGGCGCGCTGCTCGGCTTTGCGCTGGTGATCGGCTTTGGCGGCGCCATCATTTCGCTCTTGATCAGCAAGCCCATGGCCAAGTGGACCGCGGGCGTGCGCATCATCAACCAGCCCGCCAACGTCGATGAAGCCTGGATCCTCGAGACCGTGCGCAAGCTCGCCGACAAGGCCGGCATCGGCATGCCCGAGGTCGGCATTTTTGAGGGCGCGCCCAACGCCTTTGCCACCGGGGCCTTCAAGAACTCGGCGCTGGTCGCGGTCAGCACCGGTTTGCTGGCCGGCATGAAGCATGAGGAAATCGAGGCCGTGATGGCCCATGAGGTGGCCCACGTCGCCAACGGCGACATGGTCACCATGACGCTGATCCAGGGCGTGATGAACACCTTTGTGGTGTTCCT
>JAABQI010000288.1 GCA_011391545.1 Rhodoferax sp. | reverse complement strand
GCGGCAGGGTGTCCAACACCTCATTGACCTGAGCGATCACGATGCCGCCCTTGAACGCCGTGGCCTCGACGATGGCGGGCGTGTCTTCGGTATTGGCGCCGGTATAGAGATTGCCCTGGGCATCGGCGGCCTGGGCGCAGACCAGCGACACGCGCGGCGTCAAATCGACAAAGTAACGGCTGAACAGTTCAAGATAGGTGTGAATGGCGCCGATCTGGATTTGCCCGGCCGCCACCATCTTGGCCAGGCGCGCGGCTTGCGGGCCCGAGAAAGAAAAGTCGAGCTTTGAGGCAATGCCGTTGTCAAAAATATCCAGATGCTCGGGCAGCGCCAGCACCGACTGCAGCATGTGCAGGCCGTGCACCTGCGCCGGGTCGAGCCGAGTCAGGCAGCGCGCCAGAAAGTCGGCCTGCTTCTGGTTGTTGCCCTCGATGCAGACCCGGTCGCCCGGCTCCAGCACCGCCCCCAGCAGCGCTGTGGCCAGGTCGGCCGGCACCCGCTTGCCGCTCACCAGGCTGGCCGCGCGCTTCAACCGGGCGCTGCGGTTGTCTGCCAGACTGTTCCAGTTACGCATGGTCCACTTTCATCAGCCCATGACCTTGGTCGGCAGCCAGGTGGCGATTTCGGGAAAAACACACAAAATCAGAATCGCAACCACCATGGCGATCATGAAGGGAAAGGCGCCTTTGAGGATGGTGGTCAGCTTGATGTCGGGCGAAATGCCGTTGATCACAAACAGGTTCAGGCCGACGGGCGGCGTGATCAGGCCCAGCTCCATGTTGATGGTGAGCACCACACCAAACCAGATCGGATCGAACCCGGCTGCCGTGATCACCGGCATCAGGATCGGCGTGGTCATCAAAATGATGGCGGCGGGTGGCAAAAAACAACCGGCCACCAGCAGCATCAGGTTGATCGCGGCCAGCACCACCCAGCGGTTCACCTGCAAGGCGCCAATGGCCTCCGCCACCGACTGCGTGACCTGCAGCGACGACATCATGTAGCCGAACAAAATGGACGTGCCAATGATCAACAGCAGCATGCCTGACTCGCGCAGCCCGTCGCGCAAAATGTGCCACATGTCGCGCGGCCGCCAGACCTTGTAGATCACGGCCACCATCACCAGACACAGCATGGCGCCGACCCCTGCCGCCTCCGACGGCGTGGCAATGCCGCCATACAGGGCATAGACCACGCCAACGATCACCGCAATGAACGGCAGCAAACGCGGCAGCAACTCGACCTTTTCCTTGAGGGAATAAATGCGGTCCTTGTCGATCAGCACCGTGCCGCGCTTCCAGCTCAAAAACAGCGCCCAGGCCATGAACAGGCCGGTGAGCATGAGGCCCGGCAGGATGCCGGCAATGAACAGGCGGCCGATCGAGGTCTCGGACGCAATGCCGTAAAGGATCATGGTGACACTGGGCGGAATCAGGATGCCCAGGGTGCCGCCCGCAGCGATGGCGCCGGTGGCCAGATCCGCGTCGTAGCCGCGTTTGCGCATCTCGGGGATGCCCATCTTGCCAATGGCGGCACAGGTCGCGGGAGACGAGCCGGTGAGCGCCGAGAACAGCGCGCAGGCGCCAATGTTGGAGATCACCAGCGAGCCCGGCACCTTGTGCAGCAACCGCGCCAATGCCTCGTACAAATCGCTGCCGGCACGCGAGGAGGCCACCGCCGCCCCCATGATGACAAACATGGGTAGCGACACCAATGTGAAGTCGTCCAGGCCCGAGAAAATGGTTTCCGGCAGGAAGTGAACGCTGGACCAGCCGTCAAACATGACCATGAAGCCCAGCGCCACCGCCCCCAGACCGAAGGCGATGGGCAGCCCGGTGGACAGCACCAGCATGGTGGTGGCAAAGACCAGCACACCAATCAACAACGGACTCATAGGTGGACTCCTGGCGTCATGCCGTAAGGTTCTTCTTTTCCGGTCCAGACCAGCCAGATCTCGGTCACGTACTGCAAACACAACAAGCCCAGACCGACCGGCACACTCAGGTGCGGAATCCACAATCTGGCGCGCCACATCGACGAGGTGGTGTGGCCCGAGCTCCAGGTTTCATACCACCAGGACAATGAGGCATAAAAAAACAGGCCGCAAAAGGCGAGCGCAACAAAGCTGCCGGCATAAAAGAGCGCGCGCCGTTTGTTGCCAGCCACCATCATCGGCAAAAGGTCGACACCCACATGGCCGCGCGTCAGCAAAATGTAGGGGGCGCCGAGAAAAGTGGCGGCCAGAATGGAGAAGGTGGCAAACTCGGTCTGCCAGATGGACGACTGGCCCAGCACCGCGCGCACAAACACCATCTGGCACACGACCACGATGGCCAGCACGATCAGGCCCGCAGAAAACACCCCCAGGGCGCGCGAGACGGCGTAAACCGTCTGCACCCACAGGGGCAGATTCTGTTCTTTTTCCTTATTTAACACTGAGCGCCTTCTCGATCAGCTCCTTGCCGCCAGGCACTTTTTCGGCAAACACCTTGTAAGAGGTCTTGTTGGCCACGGCACGCCAGGCTTCGGCATCGGCACTGCTCATGGTGACCACCTTGACATTGTTCTTCTTGAAGGTCTCGACCATCTCGTCGTCAAGCTTTTTCGACTCGACGTTGAAGTATTCCTCGGCCTTTTTGGAGGCTGTTGTCAGCGCCTTCTTTTGCGCGTCGTTGAGCTTGTCCCAGCTGCGCTTGGAAATCAGCACCGGCTCGTACATGAACCACATCGCGTTGTCGCCAGGGGCCGTGATGCACTTGACCTGCTCGTAAAGGCGGAACGACACAAAGCTGCCGGTGGAGGTGTCGGTGCCCTGGATCACACCCTGCTGCATCGCGTTGTAGACCTCGTTGGACGGAATCGACACCACCGAGGCGCCCGCCCCGGCCCACATCTGCGAGAACGTGGCGCCGGCAGAGCGCACTTTCAGGCCAGCAGCATCTTCGGGCTTGAGAATGCACTTGTCCTTGCCCGCAAAGGCGCCCGCCAGCCAGGCGTCGGCCAGCACATGGACGCCGCCCTGCTCGATGATGGCCTTGATGTCCTGCATGAACGGCGAGGTATTGATGCGCAGCGCGTGGGCATGGTTCTTGACCAGGCCCGGCATCAGCGTGGCGCCAAACTGCGGGTGAATGCCCGAGGCATAGTCCAGCGGCAGCGAGGTCATGTCGATCTGGCCGGTCTGCATGGCTTTCCACTGGTCCTGCGCCTTCACCAGGCTGCTACCGGGAAAAACCTTGATGGTGAGATCGACGTTGGCAGCGGCGACGTCCTTGGCAATCATCTGCACCATTTCGTCGCGCACATCCCCTTTGCCGCCGGGGAACTGGTGGGAGGCCTTGAGTGTGATACTTTCGGCCAGCGCCGCCGACAGGGGCAGGGCGGCGACCAGCAAGCCGGTCAGGGATTTGGCAAGGACGGTGTATTTCATGGGGCTGTCTCCTGGATTTGGATGTCAATCAACAATTTGGGGGCTTCAAACGCATTCAACCGATGCATTGAATGTGTGCATTAATGTATTTTTTGTATTTTTTAAATCAATTAGTGAATACCCTAAGCAATTTATTGAATCCGGTAAAAACAGAAGTGAGAGAATCGAACGATGAAAATCTCAGATCAAGTGTGCGAAAAAATTGAAGAACAAATCGCCACCGGTGCTTTGCCGCCCGGCTGTGCGCTCGACGAGGCCACGCTGGCCGAGCAGCACGGGGTGTCACGCACCCCGGTGCGGGAGGCGCTGATCCAGTTGGCCGCCGAAGGACTGATCGAAATCCGGCCGCGTCGCGGTGCCGTGGTGACCAGCATCGGCCCGGGTCGCTTGCTGGAAATGTTTGAAGTGATGGCCGAGCTTGAAGCCATGTGCGCACGCCTGGCCGCCCGGCGCATGAGTGATGCCGAGCGCAGCGCGCTGCAGGCCGCCCATCAGGCCTGTGAGGCCGCGCGCAACGCGCAGGACTCTGACGAATATTTTTATTGCAACGAACGCTTCCATGCCGCCATTTACGCCGGCAGCCACAACGTCTTTCTGAGTGAGCAGGCGCAGCAACTGCAGCGGCGCTTGCGCCCCTACCGGCGCCTGCAATTGCGGGTTCGCAACCGCATCAGCACCTCGTTTGCCGAGCACGAGACCATCGTGCGCGCCATCATGGGCGGTGATGCGGGTGCCGCTGCCACGGCCCTGCGTGACCATGTGGTGGTGCAGGGCGAGCGCTTTGGCGACCTGCTGGCGTCGCTGGCGGACCTGGCCGCACCCGCACAACCCTGATCTCAACAAGCAAACGCCATGTCAACACCCTTCCCCTTGAAAGCCTGCGCTCAGGTACGCCAAGCCCTGCTGGACAAGCAGGAGATCGCGCTGCTTGACGTGCGTGAAGAAGACACTTTTGCCCAGGCGCATCCCTTGTTTGCCGCGAATCTGCCACTGAACCGCGTGGCCTTCGACGCCCGCCGGCGCATTCCGCGCCTGGACACCCTGATCGTGGTCTACGACGATGGCGAAGGCCTGGCACAAATCGCCGCACAAACGCTGCAGCAGCTCGGCTACAGCCAGGTCCACCTGTTGGACGGTGGCCTGCAAGGCTGGCAGCAGGCCGGTGGCGAGGTGTTCAAGGACGTCAATGTGCCGAGCAAGGCCTTCGGCGAGCTGGTCGATGCGCAGCGCCACACCCCCATGCTGTCGGCCCAGGAAGTCAAGGCCCTGCTCGACGCACAGGCCGATGTGGTCGTGCTGGATGCCCGACGTTTTGACGAATACCAGACCATGTGTATTCCCACCGGCATCAGCGTTCCCGGCGCCGAACTGGTGTTGCACGCCGCCGCGCTGGCGCCTGACCCCGGCACCCGCATCATCGTCAACTGCGCCGGACGCACCCGCAGCATCATCGGCACGCAGTCGCTGGTGAACGCGGGCATCGCCAACCCCGTGGCCGCCCTGCGCAACGGCACCATCGGCTGGACCCTGGCCGGGCAGACGCTCGAACACGGCGCCGGTCGTCGGGCGGCAAACGTGCCTGAGGCGCAGCGCCTCGCTGCGGCACAGCAAGCGCGCGCCGTGGCGGATCGTGCCGGCGTCAAGCGTGCGCAGTTGGCGGATGTGGCGCGCTTTCACCTTGAGAAAACGCGCACCAGCTACTGCCTGGATGTGCGCACGCCAGAGGAATACGCCGCCGGCCACCTGAGCGGCTTTGCCAGCGCGCCCGGCGGCCAACTGGTGCAGGAGACCGATGTCACCATGCCGGTGCGCGGCGCAAGCGCGGTATTGGCCGACCTGGACGGTGTGCGCGCCAACATGACGGCCTCATGGCTGGCACAAATGGGCTGGGAGGTGTGGGTGCTTGACGGCCTGCAGGCCGCCGATTTCAACGAAACCGGCCACCTGCCCCCGCCTGTCCCGCCCTCGCCCCACCGCTACCGTCGCCCCTACGAGGGCACCGACAACCCGCATGAGGCCATGCAAGGCTATCTGGACTGGGAATATGGCCTGGTGGCGCAACTGGCGCGCGATGGCACACACGGCTTCAAGGTGATCTGAGCCCGTGCGCCCCGGATACCACCATGATTGACACCAGCCACTTTTACGAACCGCGCCTGGGCCATGGCTTGCCGCATGACCCGTTCAACGCCATCGTCGGGCCGCGCCCGATCGGCTGGATCTCGACACGCAGCGCCGGGGGGCTGCTCAACGTTGCGCCCTACAGCTTTTTCACCGCTTTCAACTACACGCCACCCATCGTCGGTTTTGCCAGCATTGGCTACAAGGACTCGGTGCGCAACATCGAGGAAACCGGCGAATTCGTCTGGAACCTGGTGACGCGGCCGCTGGCCGAGGCGATGAACCAGACCTGCGCCGCTGTGGCCCCCGAGGTCAGTGAGTTCGAGCTGGCCGGCCTGACGCCACTGGCCTCAAACCTGGTGGCGCCGCCGCGTGTGGCCGAGAGCCCGGTCGCCTTTGAGTGCCGCCTGACGCAATTGCTGCAGTTGCAGGATGTCAGCGGCCAAAAGCTGCCCACCTGGCTGGTGCTGGGCGAAGTGGTGGCGGTGCACATTGCGCAGCGCCTGCTGGTCAACGGCATTTATGACACCGCGCAGGCCGACCATGTATTGCGCGGTGGCGGCCCGGCAGACTATTTTTCGGTGGGGCCAGAGCAGTTGTTCAAGATGTTCCGTCCGCGCGGCTGAACCTCTGTTGGCATGGCCGCCAGTCAGCCCGGTTCGACTACCCACCCCCCGCAGCCACCACGGCGCCTGAATTCACACGCCCCAAACGACATCCTTGCCCGCCTGCGCGCTGGTTCTGAGCAAATCGATGAACGGGGCGGCGCGATGGCGCAACATGACGCTGTCGCCTTCAACCTCCACCACGAGCCCTGGATTTTCGCGGCGCTTGGCTTCTGCGGCCTCGTGAACCTCGATCGCTGCTTCCAGCGCCGCGATGGCGGCCGGAATTTGGGCCACGGTGATGATGCCCTGCGCTGAGGGCTCTTTGCCAATAATGGCAAGCATTTGATCCCCATTGGCCTGAAGCATGATGACATCTGCGTCAGCTTGGGATTTGAATTTATAGATCATGATGGGCTCCAGAAACGATTGTGTATGCCGGAAACCGGCTGGTGACATACAGGCTAGCCCAAGTTGACAGACCCGCAAATGATCTAAATCAGCTCAGCCGCACAAAAAGTAAGCCAGGACGACCGCCATGGCGCGCGTGCTCATCCGTGCGGATCACCGCTGCGGCCGACCTTGACGGCTGAAGCTTACCGCCGCAAGCGCTGCACCAGCGACACCACCAGAAACGCCGCGCCGCCAGCCAGCACGCCCAGCAGCATATTGAGCAGCATACCCAAGCCGGGTTGCAGCAGGCTGCCCGCCACGGCGCTGAGTTGCTCGATGCCCAGCCCCACGGCATGCCAGCCGTGCGCCAGAATGCCGCCGCCCACCAGAAACATGGCCAGCGTGCCGAGCACGCTCAGGCCTTTCATCAGCCAAGGCGCAGCCAGCAGCAAGCCGCGGCCCAGCTTTTGCTGCAGGGCCTGCGCCACGCCGCTTTTGCGCTGGCTCAGGTACAGACCCAGGTCGTCGATCTTCACAATACCGGCCACCAGGCCATACACGCCCACCGTCATCAGCACAGCCACCCCGGCCAGCACGGTGAACTGCGTCACGAAAGGGCTGGCTGCCACCGTGCCTAAGGTGATGACGATGATCTCGGTGGACAAAATAAAGTCGGTGCGCACCGCGCCCTTGATCTTGTCTTTTTCCACGGCCACCAGATCGACCGTCGGGTCCAGCAGCGCATTGACCAGTTGCTCGTGCTTGGCGGCATCTTCAGCGGGCTTGTGCAACAGCTTGTGCGCCACCTTCTCGAAGCCTTCAAAACACAAAAAAAGGCCGCCCGCCATCAGCAGCGGCGTGATGGCCCAGGGCGCAATGGCACTGAGCAACAGCGCGCCGGGCACCAGAATGACCTTGTTGATAAACGAGCCCTTGCACACTGCCCACACCACCGGCAACTCGCGCTCGGCCCGGACACCGGACACCTGCTGGGCGTTCAGGGCCAGGTCGTCACCCAGCACACCCGCGGTTTTCTTGGCGGCCACCTTGGTCAGCAGGGCCACGTCGTCGAGCACCGTGGCGATGTCATCGAGCAATAAAAGCAGGCTACTGGCCATGATTGACTTCCTTGGACCCCAAAAATGGGTAATACACAATGGCACATTGTCGCGGATGCCACACTCGCCTATGACCCGTCGTCAGGTTGGATAATGGCGCGTCTTGGCGCCAGCTTGTGCATCAACCCTCTCAGAAAGAACCTTTATGCATCGCGTTTGTATCAGCAGCACCGGCCTCTATAACCCGCCGGAAGTCATCACCAACGCGGAATTGGTGGCCGCTTTCAACCAGTTTGCCGACCTCGACAATACAGCCCACGCCGCAGAAATTGCCGCAGGCAGCCGTGCCGCCATCCCCTATTCCAGCGTGGAGTTCATCGAAAAAGCCTCTGGCATCCAGCGCCGCTACGTGGTGGAAAAGTCGGGCGTGCTCGACCCCACGCGCATGCGCCCACGCCTGCGCACGCGGCCCGACAGCGAGGTCTCGCTGATGGCCGAGATCAGCATCGCCGCCGCCCGTGACGCCCTGGCCCGTGCTGGCAAACAGGCCAGCGATGTCGACGCCGTGATCTGCGCGGCGGCCAACATGCAGCGCGCCTACCCGGCGCTGGCGGTTGAAATTCAAGCTGCCCTGGGTATCCAGGGATTTGGTTTTGACATGAACGTGGCCTGCTCTTCAGCCACCTTTGGCATCGAAATGGCGGTCAACGCCGTCAAATGCGGCAGCGCCCGCGCCGTGCTGGTGGTCAACCCCGAGATCACCTCGCCGCATCTGGCCTGGAAAGACCGCGACTGCCACTTTATTTTTGGCGATGTCTGCACGGCCATCCTGATCGAGCGGTTGGACAACGCGCCCGCAGGCGCCTTCGAGGTGCTGGGCACGCAGCTGCTGACCTCGTTTTCCAACCACATCCGCAACAACGCGGGCTACATGTGGCGCTGTGAAGACCGCAACCCGGACGACCGCGACATGCTGTTCTACCAGGAGGGGCGCAAGGTGTTCAAGGAAGTCTGCCCCATGGCGGTGGAGCACATCAGCAGCCACCTGGGAAAATTGGGGTTCGCACCGAGCGGCGTGCGCCGCTTCTGGCTGCACCAGGCCAACCTGGCGATGAACCAGCTCATCAGCCGCAAACTGCTCGGGCACGATGCCACCGCTGATGAGGCGCCGGTGATTTTGAACGAGTTCGCCAACACCGCCTCTGCGGGCTCCATCATCGCTTTTCACCGTCACCATGACGACTTCAAGCCAGGCGAATTGGGCGTGATCTGCTCGTTTGGCGCAGGTTATTCGATCGGCAGCGCGGTGCTGCGCCGCCTTTAACTTTGATATTCCCCGGGGCTGACGCAAATCCGGCCCAGCCAGGCGCACCGTCGCATACAGTACGGCCAGTACGGCAAGGCGTTGCAACGACGCTGGGCCGGATTTTCGTCAACCCCTGTCAGCTCAGGTCGCGCTTGAAGCGGATTTCTTCAATCCGGGTGTCGCCCATGGGCACGGTCTTGATGCTGGTCATTTCGCGCTTGAAGCCGGCCATGTCAAAAAAGCGCAGGGCGCGCTCGAAGCCCAGCGGCACCCAGGCGCTGACCTTGGTGCAGCCTTCGTAAATCAGGCCTTCACGGGCGGCATCCCACAGCGCCAGCCCGACCCCCTGGCCCCACTGCTCGGCCTCGACGTACAGCGCCCAGATCTCGCCCATGGTGTTGGGCGTCTTGGGGTCGCGTGATCGGTCGAAGCCGACAAAACCCACGACCTTGCCGCCTTGCACCGCCACCAGCACCTGGGGTTCGCTGTACTCAATGGCCTCGCGCCAGTAAACCAGGCTGTGCTCGGGTGAGCCACCCATCGGCACGGTCTCGCCGGGGAAAACGGCCTTGAAGGCGGCCTGGCTGGAACGGGTACGGATTTCGGCAATGGACTTGGCGTCGCGCAGGATCGCGGGGCGCACTTCGGTAGGCGTGATCAGGGACATAACAAGCGCCGGGGACCAGCCCGGCCATCAATCAGAATAAGCAGGTGATTGTCGCCGCAAGACGACAAGGCGGAGATTCCTGGTGATCAGTAGGTGTAAACGCCCTGCCCGGTTTTTCGGCCCAGGCGGCCGGCGGCCACCATTTCTTTCAGCAACGGGCAGGCGCGGTACTTGCTGTCGCCAAACTCGCTCAGGTAAACCTCCATCACCGCCAGGCACACGTCCAGGCCCACCATGTCGGCCAGTGCCAGCGGGCCAATCGGCTGGTTGCAGCCCAGTTTCATGCCAGCGTCGATGTCCTCAGGCGTGGCCAGGCCCTCGGCCAGCACAAAAAAGGCTTCGTTGATCATCGGTACCAGAATGCGGTTGACCACAAAACCGGGTGCATTTTTGACCGTGATCGGGGTTTTGCCCAGGGCCGTGGCCATGGCGTGCACGGCGGCGTGGGTGGCATCACTGGTCTGCAGGCCACGAATGATCTCGACCAGCGCCATCATCGGCACCGGGTTGAAAAAATGCATGCCGATAAAACGGTCCGGGCGAGTCGTGACGGCAGCCAGCTTGGTGATCGAAATCGACGAGGTGTTGGAGGCCACCAGCACCTCCGGGGCCAGCAAGCCATCGAGCTGCTTGAGGATCTTGACCTTGAGGTCATAGCTCTCGGTGGCGGCCTCAATCACCAGTTGCGCGCCCTTGAGGTCGTCATAGCTGGTGCTGCCCTGGATGCGCGCCATGGCGGCGGCTTTGTCGTCTGCCGTGATCTTTTCTTTTTTGAGCAAACGGTCCAGGCTGCCCGACACCGTGGCAATGCCCTTGGCGACTGCAGCGTCTGAAATATCGACCATGACCACATTGATGCCCGACACGGCGCAGGCCTGTGCAATGCCGTTACCCATGGTGCCCGCGCCAATGATGCCGACTGTTGTGATGTCCATCTGGAAAACTCCTGTTGAAATAGGCACGATGTTAACGGGTCAAACTTGATGCAGGACTCCCCGCGCAAGGGGGGCCGGCCAACCCGGACAGTGATAATCCGCTCACCTCAACCCAGGAGACATTCCACATGAATCTCACCGAACAACTGCTGACCGCGCTCAAAAAGCACGGTGCGCGGCAGATATTTGGCATCCCCGGCGATTTTGCCCTGCCCTACTTCCGCATCATCGAAGAGTCGCAAATTTTGCCGCTCTACACCATGAGCCACGAGCCCGGCGTGGGTTTTGCCGCTGACGCCTCGGCGCGCATCAACGGCAGCCTGGGCGTGGCCGCAGTCACCTATGGCGCGGGGGCGCTGAACATGATCAATTCGGTGGCAGCCGCCTTTGCCGAAAAATCGCCGCTGGTGGTGCTCTCGGGCGGGCCGGGCAAGAACGAGTCACGCTCGGGCCTGCTGCTGCACCACCAGGCCAAAACGCTCGACAGCCAGTTTCAGATTTTCAAGGAAATCACCTGCGACCAAGTGCGCCTGGACGACGCTGAACGTGCCCCGGCCGACATCGCCCGCGTGCTGGCCAGCTGCCTGCGCCATTCGGAGCCGGTGTACATCGAGATTCCGCGCGACATGGTGGCCGTGCCCTGCGCCGACGTGGTACCTGAAGCCGCTTTCAAGGTGGACCCGGACGCGCTCGGTGCCTGCGTCGATGAAATCCTGGAACGCCTGCAGCAAGCCAAGTCACCGGTCTTGATGGCCGGCGTGGAAGTGCGCCGCTACGGCCTGGAAGACAAGGTGGCCACCCTGTCACGCCGACTGGGGTTGCCAGTGGTCACCAGCTTCATGGGCCGAGGGCTGCTGGCGGACCAGGACGCCCCCTTGGTTGGCACCTACATGGGCGTGGCGGGTTTTCCGGAAGTGACACAGCTGGTAGAAAGCTCCGACGGTCTGTTTTTGCTGGGCGAGATCATTTGCGACACCAACTTTGCCGTGTCCGAAACCAAGATCGACATGCGCAAGACCATTCAGGCCTTGAACGGCCAGGTCAACATTGGCTACCACACCTATGCCAATCTGCCGCTGGCTGCAGTGGTCAATCACATGCTGGCGCGTGTGCCGGGGCCCGACAAGACGTTCAGTGTGACGCCGCAAAACTTCCCCACCGGCTTGGCCGAGGACGACCAAAGCATCACCCCCACCGACATTGCCACGGCCGTGAACGACCTCATGGCCCGGCACGGCAAGATGCCGATGGCGTCCGACATGGGCGACTGCCTGTTCACCGCCATGGAAATCAGCCACACCGCGCTGGTGGCGCCAGGCTATTACGCCACCATGGGTTTTGGCGTGCCTGCCGGCCTGGGTCTGCAAGCCGCCACCGGTGAGCGCCCGCTGATTCTGGTGGGCGACGGTGCGTTCCAGATGACCGGCTGGGAACTGGGCAACTGCAAACGCTACGGCTGGGACCCGATCGTGCTGCTGTTCAACAACGCCAGCTGGGAAATGTTGCGCACCTTCCAGCCCGAGTCGCACTTCAACGACCTGGGCCACTGGGGTTTTGCCGAAATGGCCGCCGGCCTGGGCGGCGACGGCGTGCGGGTGGGCACTCGGGGCGAACTCAAACGCGCGCTGGACAAGGCCGTGGCCACGCGTGGCAAGTTTCAACTGATCGAAGTCACCATTCCCAGCGGCGTGCTGTCGACCACGCTGGCCAGGTTTGTGGCCGGGGTGAAACGGCTCAACGCGGTCAAATAAGGGCGCAGCGCCTCACACCCAGGCGCATTCACACGTGAA
>JAABQI010000287.1 GCA_011391545.1 Rhodoferax sp. | reverse complement strand
AGGGGAACGTTTTTCTGGACTAACATGGCGGGATTGTCGAACATTTAGCGAGAACCCTTATGCCCTCTTTTGATACCGTTTGCGAAGCCAGCATGGTCGATGTGAAACACGCCATTGAAAACACCACCAAGGAAATCACCACCCGCTTTGACTTCAAGGGCACGCCGGCTGCCATCGAACTCAAGGACAAGGAGATCACGCTGATCGGCGACGCTGACTTCCAGCTCAGCCAGATCGAGGACATCCTGCGCAACAAGCTCACCAAGCGCAATGTGGACGTGCGTTTTCTGGACAAGGGCGACGTGCAAAAAATGGGCGGCGACAAGGTCAAGCAGGTGATCAAGGTGCGCGACGGCATTGAGACCGAGCTGGGCAAAAAAATCCAGCGCATCATCAAGGACAGCAAGATCAAGGTGCAGGCCGCCATCCAGGACGGCAAACTGCGCGTGAGCGGCACCAAGCGCGACGACCTGCAGGCCGCGATGGCCCTGATGCGCAAGGAAATCACCGACATTCCGCTGAGCTTTGACAACTTTCGCGATTGATCAGCGCCCTCACCCGGCCTGAGCCGCCGCCGCGCCATGAGTTTCATCCTGAAATCTGAAGACGAGTACGAAGACCTGCTGGGTCTTTGGTCGGATCTGGAGGCGGGCCTGGCCATGGTCCTGAGTCACCCGAACAAAGTGCAGGAATTCGAGGCGCGCATTCATCAATATGACCGCTGGATGCAAAACCTGATCCAGTACGACACCGACGTGGCGCTGTACCTGCTGTTTCAGCTTGCCGGCCACTCGCCAGTGGGCTACAGCGCCTCGCACGCTCTGGTGTGCGCCGTGTTGAGCCATTTGGTGGCGCAGGAATTTCAACTGCCGCAGTCCGAGCGCAACAGCCTGGTGCGTGCCGCGCTGACCATGAACATCGCCATGACCGAACTGCAAGACCAACTGGCGAACCAACGCGAGCAGCCGACGCCAGAGCAAAAAGCCGCCTTGCGCGACCATGAAAGACTCGGCGCCGAGCTGTTGGGCCAGCTCGGCATCAAGGACAAACTCTGGCTGCAAACGGTGCGACAGCATCACCATCAACAGGCTCCGGACATGCCTCAGCATTCGCTCACGCTGGCCCAGCGGCTGGCGCAAATGCTGGGGGTGGTTGACCGTTATGCCGCCATGATCAGCCCGAGGCAATCGCGCGCGGGCCGCAGCGCAACCGAGTCGGCCCGGGACATCCTCAACAACGACAACATGCGCAACCGGCTGGTGGGTCAGACGCTGCTGCACGTGGTGGGTCTGTTCCCGCCAGGCACGTTTGTGCAGCTTGAAGACGGCAGCGAGGGCGTGGTGCTGCGCCGCAGTCGCCAGGACAACCGCCCCGACGTGGCCATTCTGCTCAACGACAAGGGTCAGCTGATGCGCCCGCCAAGCCTGCACGCCAGCACCGGCGACAGCCCCGCTATCAGCGCCGCCTTGCCAGCGGCAAGGTTACAGGAACACCTCAACCATCACCTGATCCTGCAACTGGGCGCCCAGAGGCAGCCTATTGCCCGTTGATGAACGCGACCATCATGCGCGCCAAAGCCTGGCCGTCGTGGCCATCAGCCAGACTTTGCGTGTAAGTCTGGTACTTTTCCTCGCCGAACATGGCGCGCCGTTTGTCGAGCAAAAAGGCGCTGTAGTCCTCCACGAACTCTGGGTGCGGCTGCACGCAAAACACGTGGTCATCGACCGCAAACGCCGCCACCGGACAAAAGTCGCTGGTGGCCAGCAGCTTGGCGCCGCTGGGCAAGTCGAAGACCTGGTCCTGGTGGCTGGCCAATAGCGCCACCTGCTCCCGGCCCTGCGCCTGCGGCAAGTCGGGCGCAAGCCATTGGTACTGCATGCGCCCGGCGCCCCAACCCTGTGGCGCGCGGCCCACTTTGGCGCCCAGGCACAGCGCAATCAACTGGTGACCAAAACAGACGCCGATCAGCTTCTTTTTGGTGTTCAAGAGCTCCAGCACCTTCTCCTTGAGCTTCAGAACCCAGGGCTCCTGTGAAAACGCATCGGCCTTGCTGCCCGTGAGCAGCACCGCGTCAAAGGGTTCAAACGAGGCCGGGTACTCGCCCTTGACTGTGTTGAAAATGTCAATTTCGCCCTCGGCGCCGGCCTGGCGCAACAGGCGCTCGAACATGGTGCCGTAGCCGATGTAAGTCGCCTCGACCGCAGGGTCCAGGGTATCGTTCTCAAGAATGCAAAGTTTCATGGGTGATCGCTTCGGTTTTTGGGTTTTGGCTCACCGTGGGGCGGATGCCGATGGCCATGCTTGGCGTGCCCATGAACAGGCGCGTGCGCCGCCAACCCGGGCTTTTTGCCCAGCCTTGATTCTGTTCCCTTGATCAAGCGGTTGATGTTTTCGGCATGGCGGTAGAGCAAAACCAGGGACATCACGACCACGCCAAGCGCCACACTTTTGCTCATGATCCACAACCCGCCATCACCCAACAGATACACCACCGGGGCCAGCACCGCGGCCGTGATGGAAGCCAGCGACGAGTAGCGGAACACCACAGCCATCAGCAGCCAGATCAAGACTGTCGCCAGCCCCAGCCAGCCACTGAATCCCAGCAGCACGCCCAGTGCCGTGGCCACGCCCTTGCCGCCGGCAAATTTGAAATAGACCGGAAAGACATGGCCCAGAAAAGCGGCCAAGCCCACCAGCGCCATGGTGCCGTCGCCCAGACCATAAGCCGGGCCGTACCACTTGACCAGCACCACCGGCAGCCAGCCCTTGGCGGCATCGAGCACAAGCGTGAGGATGGCTGCCGACTTGCTGCCCGAGCGCAGCACATTGGTGGCGCCGGGGTTTTTGCTGCCGAAGGTGCGCGGGTCGCTCAGGCCCATGACCCGGCTGACAATGACTGCAAACGACAGCGACCCGATCAGGTAGCCGGCCAACACCGCCAACAGCGGCAAAAAACTACGGATGGATTCCAAATCAACTCCTGGTGGCCCAACAGATGGGCGAATGACGCTATTTTGCCAGTGCGCTGTGCGGGCCGCACCCACGTTCAAGCAGGGCGCTCATGTCAGCACCTCGGCCAATGCACATTGCACCGGCTTGGCGCCGAGCAAATCAACGCACACCCTGGGGTCGATGCCCACCAGACAGCCACGCCGACCGCCATTGATCAAAATTTTTGGTAAATCCAGAATGCTTGACTCAATGAACACCGGCATCTCACGCCGCGTGCCAAACGGCGACGTGCCACCCACCAGGTAGCCGCTGTGCCGGTTGGCGACCTCGGGCGTGCACGGCTCCACCGACTTGGCGCCGATCTGGCGCGCGAGGTTTTTCGTTGACACCTTGCGGTTGCCGTGCATCAACACCACCAGCGGTTTGGTGTCCTGGTCTTGCATGATGAGGGTTTTGACCACCGCATAGGCATCCCACCCCAGTTCAGCCGAGCTGTGCAGCGCGCCGCCGTGTTCCAGGTACTCGTAAGGGTGCTCGCTGAAGACAACTTTGTGGCGTTTCAGAAACTGGGTTGCCGGGGTTTCGCTGATGTGCTCTTTTTTCGCCATACATTTTTTGTCCAGCCAGGTGGCTGGGCTTTACTTCAACTCGTACTCAAAGGTGCTCACGACGCGCAGCCGCTTCAGGCGCGAACTGCCGTTGTCAAAATCATTGCCATCGTCGCCGGTGATGCGGATCACACCCTGATTGGCATTTTTCAGGGGACCCAGCTGGGCGCCCGCCTCGGCAGCAAACTTGGTCGCCTGCTCACGGGCGTTGCGTGTGGCCTCGGCCAGCAACGGCGCCTTGACATCGTTAAAGCCGCGCAGCTGAAAGCGCGGACCGCTTTGCCCGCTGCCCTCTCCGCCCAGCTGCACACCAGCCTGGATCAGCGGGTCCACCGCGCGCGCTGCCGCCTCCACCTCAGCCACCCGGGCCGTCTTCACCAGTACCTGGCCCGTGCCGTTAAAGCGCAAAGGCTGATTGCCCTGCGCGTATTCGCGTGCAAAGAGGTCCTGCACCTGCAGTGGCCTGGCTTCCACCTCGGCATCGGTGAAACCCTGCGTTTTCAGGAAGGCAGTCACCTTGTCGCGGTCAGCGGCCAGCGCCTGCTGCACGCCGCCAAAGTCACTCCCGGCACGGCGAAATGACAGCGTCCAGACCGCAAAGTCGCTCTGCACTTCCATTTCGGCCAAGCCCTTGACCGTGACCGAACGATCCGACATGCGAAAGCGCTCGAGACCGTGGCTCACCGCCAAACCAGCCAGGGCGATGCCCAGGCCCACCAGAAATGCGGCGATCAGCCGGGGGAAAAAATTGTTCATGAGGAGCTTCCTATCCAGGTCATTCACGGGCGACAACCCAGCTTACTGCGCCGGGTCGCGCATTTCCCAGCGGATGGCGTCAATGCTGGCCAGCAGGTCTTCTGAAAGCGCAGTGCCCCAGGCGTCCAGGCATTCATCGAGTTGCGCCACTGAGGTGACGCCAATGATGGTGCTGGCCACCTGCCATTTGGTGTAACAAAACGCCAGCGCCAGTTGCACTGGCGTCAGACCGTGCTCGCGCGCCAGTGCATGGTAGCGCCGCGCGGCAGCCAGCGCCTCGGGGCGGCCCCAGCGCTGCTTGCGTGACGATTCAAATTTTTTCAGCCGCGCCTGGTCAGGCACGTCCGCCCCCGTCAACCCCTGCGCGTCGTACTTGCCGGTGAGCAAACCGAACGCCAGCGGCGAATAAGCCAGCAGCGACACATGCAGACGATGCATGGTTTCATCCAAACCATTCTCGACCGTGCGGTTGAGCAGGCAGTACGGGTTTTGCACCGTGGCCACGCGCGGCAGGCCATACTTCTCGGCCAGGCGCACAAACTCATGCACGCCATAGGGCGTTTCATTCGACAGGCCCACCGCGCGCACCTTGCCGGCCTGCACCAAGGTGTGCAGCGCCTCCAGTTGGGCGTGGATGGAAGTGCCCTCACTGCCGCTGTCAGGCTGGTAATAAATGCCGCCAAAGGCGGGGACCGCGCGCACCGGCCAGTGAATCTGGTACAGGTCGATGACGTCGGTTTGCAGACGCTGCAAGCTGCCATCGCACGCCGCCAGAATATCAGCGCCCGTCAAGTCCGGGCTGCCACCGCGAATCCACGGCATGCTGCGCGATGGGCCGGCCACTTTGGTGGCCAGCACCAGTTTCTGCCGCGCGCCAGGGTGTTTGCCGAGCCAGTTGCCGATGATTTTCTCGGTGGCGTTGAAGGTTTCGGCACGCGGCGGCACCGCGTACATTTCGGCCGTGTCGATAAAGTTGACACCGCGCTCCAGCGAGCGGTCCAGAATGTCGAAAGCAGTGGCTTCATCGACCTGCTCACCAAAGGTCATGGTGCCCAGGCAGACGGGGGTGACGTGCAGGTCGCTTTGACCCAGTTGAATGGTTTTCATGCAGGCTCCAAAAAAAAACGGGCCGGATGGCCAATGATTGGAGTTTACGGGCTTGCGCTGGATTTTGCCTCGGCTGCCCGCGCCTCTTCCTGCAGCCGCAGCACACGCCGCTGCACCTTGCCGGTGGTGGTCATGGGCAGGGCCTCCAGAAACTCGATCTCTTTCGGGTATTCGTAGGGCGCCAGTTTGTCCCTGACATGATCCTGCAGTTGCTCGATCAGGTGAGCCTCAAATTGCGCCTGTGTTCCCGGGTAGCTTGCGCGTGCAGCCAGAAAATCAGGCGACAACACCACGTAGGCCTTGACCACCGCGCCGCGCGCCGCGTCTGGCTTGGGCACCACTGCCACGTTGGCCACGGCCGGGTGCTTGACCAGGCAGTTCTCGATCTCGCCCGGGCCGATGCGGTAACCCGCGGCCTTGAACACGTCGTCACTGCGGCCCTGGTACCACAGATAACCCTGGGCATCCCGGCTGGCCAGGTCGCCGGTGCGGCACCAGTCACCGGTGAACTTGGCCATCGTGGAGGCTGCGTTTTTCCAGTAGCCCAGAAAGAAAATGGGGTCGGGCTGGCCGTGGATGTCATGGCGGTTGACGGCCACATCGCCTGGCACGCCCGCGGCGCACTCGTTGCCGTAATCATCGATCACCGCCAGCCGGTGGCCGGGGTAGCCCATGCCCATGCTGCCGGGTTTGGGCGGCCACAGGGCGGCGCAGTTGCCCACGATGTAGTTGATCTCGGTCTGGCCGAACATTTCGTTGACCGTCACGCCCAGCTGCGCCTCGCAGTAGTCAAACACCGCATCCCCCACTTCCTCGCCGGCGCTCATGATGGCCTGCAGCTTCAGGCCAAACTGCTGGTTGACGGTCTGGCCGGCGCTGCCAGGGTAGGCTTTCATCATCGCCTTGAGCGCGGTCGGGAACAGGAACGTGTGCGTCACGCCGCAATCGCGCAGCAGCTCCAGCGCGGCTTGCGGACTGAAGCGGCCGTTGAACGCCACGATGGGGCGGCCGAAATAAAGCGAGGGCAACAGCGCGTCCATCAGGCCGCCGGTCCAGGCCCAGTCAGCCGGGCTCCAGAAAACCGCACTGGAGCCCGTTGGCAGGTGGCCCGGATCGGTCAGCTGGCGCAAGCTCTCGACCGGCTCGCCCTGCGCCGCCATCTCGAAGCCGAACCAGTTCTGGCTGCAAAGAAAACCGGTCAGGTTGCCGATCAAAGCCTTGTGCGGTAGCAGCGCGCCTTTGGGGTTGCCGGTGGTGCCGCTGGTGTAGATCAGAATAGCCGGGGCGTCGGATTGCGTGGCCACCATGACAAACTGATTGCTGGCAGCCCCGAGCGCCTTCGCATAAGTTGCATCAGCCAGGTGTTGCGTTTCCGGACCCAGTTCGACACCCAGCACCTTGCGCAAACCAGGGCATTGGGCGCGCACCGCCTGCACATTGGCCAGCGTCTGCGCATCGCCAATGGCCACCACAGCCGCACTGTCCTGCAGCCGGAACGCCAGCGCCTCCGGGCCGAACAGTTGCGACAGCGGCATCGCGACGGCGCCCATTTGCAGCACAGCGATGTAGGCCACCGCGGTCTCGAATCGCTGTGGCATCACGATGGCAACCCGGTCACCCGGTTGCACGCCCATGCCGACCAGCACGTTGGACAAGCGGTTGGCCCGGTCCTGCAGCTTGGAAAAAGTGTGGAACGTGCGCTCGGTCCCGGGCTGATAGGTCTGGACAGCCACGTTTTTTGCGGTTTCTGGCAGCGCCGCCCAGCGCCCGCAGCAGGCTTGCGCCATGTTGAATTGGGCGGGCACCTGCCAGGCAAAAGCGCCGTGCAACCGGGCGTAACCGGATGGAAAATCCCAGGCGCACACCACGCTGGTGGGCTGGGGCCCAGCCGCTTTGTCACGGGATTGACTGACTGGCATGACGATGACTCCTTATGATCTGTCAAATGTACCCAATCAAAAGAATATCCCATAGCGAGTTTGTCCCTATTCGCACACTTCAATACCACGTTCGTTGCTGGGGGCAGCCCGGGCCCGGCAAGACACCTCTGGTGCTGATACACGGCTGGATGGACGTGGCGGCCAGCTTCCAGTTTGTGGTGGATGCCCTGGAGCGCGAGCATTTCATCATCGCCCCCGACTGGCGCGGTTTTGGCTTGACCGCCTCCGGCGGCGCTGACAGCTTCTGGTTTCCCGACTATCTGGCCGATCTGGACGCGCTGCTCGACCACTACGCACCCGGCACGCCGGTCAACCTGGTCGGCCACAGCATGGGCGGCAATGTGGCCATGCTGTACGCCGGGCTGCGGCCCGAGCGCATTCGCCGCCTCATCAATCTGGAAGGTTTTGGCTTGCCCGACACCGTGCCGACGCAAGCCCCTGGCCGTCTGACACAGTGGATGGACGAGGTCAAGCAGTTCCACCTTGGCGCCCTGAGCCTCAAAACCTACGAGTCGCTCGACGCCGTGGCGTCGCGTTTGGCAAAAAACAACCGCTACCTGAGCATGGACAAGGCACGCTGGCTGGCGCACCATTGGTCGGCAGAAATCGCGCCCGGCCAATGGACGATCCTGGGCGAAGCAGCCCACAAAATCACCAGCGCGCAACTCTACCGGGTCGATGAGGTGCTGGCGGTTTTCCGCAACATTGCTGCGCCAACGCTGATGGTGGAGGCTGAGGACGACAGCATGACCGCATGGTGGCGCGGCCAATTTACCCTGGCGCAGCACCACGAGCGGCTCAAATCAGTGGCGCAGGTGGAAACCGTGACCGTGCCCGATTGCGGCCATATGCTGCACCATGACCAACCGCAGGCTGTGGCCGCTTTGCTGGAGCGTTTCATAGCCTAGCCGCACCATGAGAAAATACACGGTTATTCAATATCCCAACAGATCAGGACACGCATCATGGAAGCAGAACGCATCAACGCCCTTGGCACCCAACTCACCGATTTAACCGCCCGTACCCTCGAATTACGGGGGTATCTTTGACTACGATGCCAAATTTGAACGCCTGAGAACCGTCAACGCCTCGCTCGAAGACCCCACCGTCTGGAACGACCCCAAGCGCGCCCAGGAACTGGGCCGCGAGAAAAAGGCGCTCGACGGCGTGGTGGTGACCATCAGCGAACTGGAAAGCGAACTCGCTGACAACACCGAGTTGTTCGAGATGAGCAAAGAGGACAACGATGAAGCCGGCCTGCTCACCATCGAGGCCGAAGTCGCCAAGCTCGACGAGATTGTCAAGGGTCTGGAATTCCGCCGCATGTTCAACAACCCGGCCGATCCGCTGAACTGTTTTGTCGACATCCAGGCCGGCGCCGGCGGCACCGAGGCCTGCGACTGGGCCAGCATGCTGCTGCGCCAGTACCTGCGCTACTGCGAGCGCAAGGGCTTCAAGACCGAGATCGAGGACGAAACCCCGGGCGACACCGCCGGCATTAAGGGCGCCTCATTCAAGGTGGAGGGCGAATATGCCTTTGGCCTGCTGCGCACCGAGACCGGCGTGCACCGGCTGGTGCGCAAAAGCCCGTTCGACTCGTCGGGCGGCCGCCACACCAGCTTTGCCAGCGTGTTTGTCTACCCCGAGATTGACGACTCGATCGAGATCAACATCAACCCGTCTGATGTGCGCACCGACACCTACCGTGCCAGCGGTGCCGGCGGCCAGCACATCAACAAAACCGACTCAGCCGTGCGCCTGACCCACTTGCCCACCGGCATCGTGGTGCAGTGCCAGGACGGCCGCAGCCAGCACGGCAACCGCGACATTGCCTGGAAACGCCTGCGCTCCAAGCTCTACGACTTCGAGTTGCGCAAGCAACAAGAAGAGCAGCAAAAGCTCGAGGACGGCAAGACCGACGTGGGTTGGGGCCACCAGATTCGCAGCTATGTGCTCGACAACAGCCGCATCAAGGACCTGCGCACCAACTACGAGACCTCGGCCACGCAAAAGGTGCTCGACGGCGATCTGGACCAATTCATTGAAGCCTCTTTGAAGCAGGGCGTCTGATGACCGAGGCGCTGATCTTCGACATGGACGGCACCATGATCGACTCGATGGGCTATCACGCGCAAAGCTGGACGGCGTTCGCGCAAAAGCACCGACTCGACATCAATCTGGACGATCTGATGCGCCGCACCACCGGGCGCAACGGAGCCGAATGCATGCGCGAACTGTTCCAGCGCGACCTGGCCGACAACGAGGCCTGGGCCCTGATTGCCGAAAAAGAGCAGCTCTACCGTGACCTTTTTGGTCCGGTGTTTACCGAGGTGGCGGGCTTCAAGGCGTTTTACGCGCAAGCCTTGGCGCAAGAGCTGAAGGTAGGCGTGGGCACGGCGGGCGACCAGCACAACATCGCGTTTGTCATGTCACACCTGCGATTGCCAAGCCCGCCACACGCCATCGTTGGCGGCGACGAAGGCTTGCCCGGCAAACCCGAACCCGCCATCTTCCTCGAAGTCGCCCGCCAGATGAAGGCCAACGCCGCCGGCTGCATTGTTTTTGAAGACGCCCCTTTCGGCATTGAAGCCGCGCGCCGCGCCGGCATGCAGGCCGTTGCCGTCTGCAGCACCCACTCAGCCGCCCAACTGGCCGGCCCCCACGTGATCGCCACGGTGCGCGATTACCATGAACTCTTAAATTCGAATTTCCTGGAGACTCTGCATGTTGCTACTTCGTGATGCAAACACCCCCGCCGCGGTGATCCGCCGGGAGGACTACAGCGCTCCGGCGTTCTGGATCGACACCGTGCATCTCAGCTTTGACCTTGATGCGGCCAAGACCCGTGTGCTCAACAAAATGACGCTGCGCCGCAACCCCGACGTGCCGGCGCAGGCGCTGCGCCTGGACGGCGACGAGCTGAACCTGGCGCGCGTGCTGGTCAACGGCGCCGGCACCAGCTTCAAGCTGGATGCGGGCCAACTGGTGCTGGAAAACCTGCCGCTTGAGGGCAGCTTCGAGCTGGAAATTTTCACCACCTGCGCGCCCGCCAAAAACACCAAGCTCATGGGCTTGTACGTCAGCAACGACTCGTTTTTTACCCAGTGCGAGGCCGAGGGGTTCCGGCGCATCACCTATTTCCTGGACCGCCCCGATGTGATGGCGATGTTTACCGTGACGCTGCGCGCCGACAAAGCAAAATACCCGGTGCTGCTCTCCAATGGCAATCTGGTTGAAAGCGGCCTGCTGGACGACGGGCGCCACTTTGCCACCTGGGTTGACCCGTTTAAGAAACCCTGCTACCTGTTTGCGCTGGTCGCCGGCCAGCTGGTGTGCCGCGAGCAGCGCATCACCTCGCGCGCCGGGAAGGACCACCTGTTGCAGGTTTATGTGCGCCCCGGCGACATGGACAAGACCGAGCACGCGATGACGTCACTGATCAACTCGGTCGTTTGGGATGAGGCCCGCTTTGGCCTGCCGCTGGACCTGGAGCGTTTCATGATTGTGGCCACCAGCGACTTCAACATGGGCGCCATGGAAAACAAGGGCCTCAACGTCTTCAACACCAAGTACGTGCTGGCAAACCAGGCCACCGCCACCGATGTCGACTTTGCCAACATCGAGAGCGTGGTCGGCCACGAGTATTTTCACAACTGGACCGGCAACCGCATCACCTGCCGCGACTGGTTCCAGCTCAGCCTGAAGGAAGGCCTGACGGTGTTCCGCGACCAGGAATTCAGCATGGACCTCTGCGCTGACACGTCAAGCCGCGCCGTCAAGCGCATCGAAGACGTGCGCGTGCTGCGCACCAATCAGTTCCCCGAAGACGCTGGCCCCATGGCGCACCCGGTGCGACCCGACAGCTACATCGAGATCAACAACTTCTACACCGTCACCATCTATGAAAAGGGTGCCGAGGTGGTGCGCATGATGCAGACTCTGGTGGGACGCGCCGGTTTTGCCAAGGGCATGACGCTCTACTTCGCCCGCCACGATGGCAGCGCCGTGACCTGCGATGACTTTGCACAGGCGATTGCCGATGCCAACCCGGACTCGGCCTTGTCCAAACTGCTGCCGCAGTTCAAGCGCTGGTACAGCCAGGCCGGCACGCCCCGGCTGGCCACCACCACGCGCTATGACGCTACAGCACACACCTGCACGCTGAATTTTGTCCAGAGCTGCCCCGCCACTCCGGGCCAGGACGCCAAGGAACCGTTTCTGATCCCGGTCAGCCTGGGGTTGGTGGGTGCCAGCAGCGGTGCCGCGCTGCCCTTGCAGGTGCAAGGCAGTTCAGCAGCTGCCAGCGACAGCCACCTGTTCGTGATGACACAGGCCACCGAGTCGATCACGTTCGAAAACGTCACGGAAGAACCCGTACCATCGATTCTGCGCGGCTTTAGCGCCCCGGTGATCGTGGATTTTGACTACAGCGACGCACAGTTGCTCACGCTGCTGGCCAATGACCCCGACCCGTTCAACCGCTGGGAAGCCGGCCAGCGCCTGGCCTTGCGCAGCGCCATCCAGTCCATCAAGTCGGCAGGTCCGGCGGTGAGCAGCCTCGATGCGGCCTTTGTTTCGGCCATGCGTTCGGTGCTGCGTCACCACGCGCTGGACGCCGCCTTCAAGGAGTTGGTGCTCACGCTGCCGTCCGAAACCTACATCGCCGAGCAGCTCGATGTGGTCGATCCGCAGCGCATTCACGCGGTCCGTGAAACCATGCGTGAGCAACTGGCCAACGAACTGGCCGCCGACTGGCAGTGGGCCTATGAGGCGCATTGCCAAAACGGCGGCTACCGCCCCGACACCCTGTCGAGCGGGCGCCGTGCGCTGGCGGGTCTGGCCTTGAGCTACCTTTGCCTGGCCGCCCGCGCGTCCGGTGACGCGGTATGGCCCGGCAGGGCTTACCAGCGCTTCAAGGACGCCGACAACATGACCGACCGCTTCAATGCCCTGAGCAGTCTGGTGCACACCGGCCATGCGCTGGCCACGCCCGCGCTGGCGCGTTTTCACAGCCTGTTCAAGTTAGAGGAACTGGTGCTCGACAAATGGTTTGCGCTGCAGGCCGGTGCCTGCGACCGCGGCGGCCAGGTGCTGCCGGCGGTGCGCCAGTTGCTCAAGCACCCTGACTTCCACATCCGCAATCCCAACCGCGCGCGCAGCGTGATCTTCAGCTTTTGCAGCGCCAACCCGGGCGCGTTCCACCGCGCCGATGCGGCGGGTTATGTGTTTTGGGCTGACCAAGTGCTGGCGCTCGATGCCATCAACCCGCAGGTGGCTGCGCGCCTGGCGCGCGCGCTTGACCGCTGGAAAAAGCTG
>JAABQI010000286.1 GCA_011391545.1 Rhodoferax sp. | reverse complement strand
ATTCGGTTTTGAACCGCAATTTTTAGAGTCTTTTCATGAACAAATCTTTCTCCCTGATCGCCCTGGTTTCCGTGCTGGTTGCCGGCAACGCGCTGGCTCAAAGTGTGGCAGCCGAGGCACCCGCGCAGCCCCGAGTGATCCAGGTGGCCGTGCACAACCCGGTAGCCCCCACCATGACGCACGAAGTCGCCACCCTGATCAAGTTCAGCCACCAGGCCCAGGCGCAATACCGCCGCAGCGGCAGCCCGCAGGACCTGGCCCGGGTCAAGGCTACGCAAATTGAGTTGGCCAGCCGTGGTTTTGGCCGCGCCACCCGGGCTGCTCCCATCATGACGGCCGATGCGCAACTGGCCGGCAACATGAACCCTAACAGCCAGTTTGTGGCCAGCGCCGCAGAGTAAAGCCTGCTGTCAGCCAACGCCCGGGCGGCTCAGCCCGCCTGAGGCTTTGGCCATCCTGACCAGACTGCTGGCTTAAACTGGGTGCATCTTCACTTTGCACCGAGGCTCCATGCGCCAGCCAGCCACTGTGTTACCGGCCGATTCAACTACGCCATCACGCCCCGGCGATGCCATCCATGCCCTTTTCAGCGCGCAGGGTGTGCGCGACGTGGAGTGCATTTTTCCCGACATTTCAGGTTACCCCCGCGGCAAGCTCATGCCCGCCGGGAGCTTCCTGGCGGGGGGGGAATTACGCATCTGCCAGGCCATTCCGATGCAGGCGGTTACCGGCGATTATTCCTACAACCCGGTGTTCCCGGACTCCGATCCCGACGTCCGTTTGCTGCCCGACTACGACACGGTGTCGCTCGCGCCCTGGGCCAGCGTGCCGCGCGCGGTCGCCATCCATGACTGCCTGGAGCTGGACGGCGAACTGTGCCAATTTGCTCCGCGCAGCCTGCTTAAAAAGGTGCTGGCCCGTTATGCCGCCATGGGCTTGCAGCCGGTGGTGGCGCCCGAAATCGAGTTTTACCTGACTGCGGCCAACGCCGACGCCGCGCAGCCTTTGCTGCCGCCCGCAGTGCGCGGCGGCCGCGCCGAGGTTGGGCAAAGCGCCTTCAGCCTCAACATGCTCAACGAGCTGGCTCCGTTCTGGAACGAGTTCCGCGACGCCTGCCGCACGCTGGGCATTGCCACCGACACCTGGATTCATGAGGTGGGTGCCACGCAGTACGAGATCAACCTGCAGCACGGCGATGCCGTGGCGGTGGCGGACCAGGCCTTTCTGTTCAAGTACGCGGCGCGTGAAATCGCACTGAAACATGGCCTCAATGCCGTCTTCATGGCCAAGCCCATCGCGGGCAACTCCGGCAGCTCCATGCACCTGCACATCAGCGTGGTCGATGCGCAGGGCGACAACGTGTTTAGCCAGGGCGATGGCAGCGAGAGCCCGCGCCTGCACCATTTCATCGCCGGGCTGCAAACCCACCTGCCCGATCTGATGCTGATGCTGGCGCCCAACGTGAATTCCTACCGGCGTTACGTTTCCGGTAGCCAGGCCCCGACCAATCTGCAGTGGGGTTATGACAACCGCACCACGGGTCTGCGTGTCCCGGCCAGCGGCCCGGCCGCGCGGCGGGTGGAAAACCGCGTGGCCGGAGCGGACGCCAATCCCTATCTGGCCATCGCCGCGTCTTTGGCCGCCGGCCTCAAGGGCTTGCAACAGCCACTGGAACCCTCTGAACCGCTGGCAGGCAATGGCTACGATCAGGCCCATGGCCTGCCGCGCACCATGGAAGCCGCCTTGGAAAAAATGCAGCACAGCAGCGTGGCGCGGGCGCTTTTCGGCGACAACTTTGTCACGGGCTATTGTGCTGTGAAGGCGCTCGAACTGGCCAGTTACCAGAGCGAAATCAGCCCCTGGGAGCGGCGCTTTTTGCTACCTCAGGTGTGACCCGTGCCTGCAATCGGGCCGGGTGGGCGACCCAGGCCTTACCTCTGGTTACAAGCGATTTGGCACCCGCGTCCTAGAATGAACGCATGAACAAATCGACCTATTTTTTGAGCGCCGTGCTGTCAGTGGCAGCGCTCCAAACGACCGCCTTCGCTGCGGATATCGGCGTGTCGGTCAACATCTCCCAGCCCGGTTTTTACGGTCGCATTGACGTCGGTCGTGTGCCCGGTCCGGTGCTGATTTATCCGCAGCCCGTCATCATTGAGCATCGGTCGGTCAACGTGGTGCGCCAGCCCATCTACTTGCGCGTGCCACCAGGGCATGAAAGAAAGTGGGGCAAACATTGCAGTCGTTACAACGCCTGCGGTCAACCCGTTTATTTTGTCCAGGACGGCTGGTACCGGGATGTCTATGAACCGCGCTACTACGGCGATTCAGGTCGCCGCGATGACCGTCGTGACAACGGCCATCGAGGGCGCGACAAACACAAAAA
The DNA here is from genome assembly GCA_011391545.1 of Rhodoferax sp. Classification (GTDB taxonomy): domain Bacteria; phylum Pseudomonadota; class Gammaproteobacteria; order Burkholderiales; family Burkholderiaceae_C; genus Rhodoferax. The sequence continues at coordinate 10,296 of JAABQI010000286.1, read as the reverse complement.
AGGCCACGGCAAAGATTGATCGCTTAGCACGCGTCGCCAAGCGACAGCGCGCTGATGCGTTTGAATTGCTCGGTGGCTGCCACCAGGGCACGGGCAATGCCAGGCTCGAAAGCGGCGTGACCGGCATCTTCAATCATCTGAAAACTCGCCTGCGGCCAGGCTTCGTGGAGTCGCCAGGCTGACAAGGCCGGGCATACCACGTCGTAACGCCCCTGGATGATCACGGCGGGCAGGTGCGCGATGCGCCCGACGTTGCGAATCAGCTGGTCGTCAGTCAGGAAGGAGTCGTGCAAAAAATAATGCGCCTCCAGCCGGCCTACGCCCAAGGCCACCGCGTCTGAGCCAAACTGGTCGGCCACTTCCGGGTGCGGCAGCAGATGCAGGCAGCTGCCTTCGTAGCGGCCCCAGGCTCGCGCTGCGCGCAGGCTCGCTGACGGGTCGTCGCCGAACAGGCGCCGCCCAAAGGCCTGCAGCAGGTCGCCCCGCTCTGCCTCTGGGATTTCTGCCACAAACCGGGCGTGTTCCTCGGGGAAAAACCACTGGATACCGTTCAAAAACCAATCGATCTCTGGCCGGGTGCAAAGGAAAATGCCGCGCAAAATGAAGCCGCTGCAGCGCTCTGGATGCGCCTGGCCATAGGCCAATGCCAGCGTCGAGCCCCACGAGCCGCCAAACACCAGCCATTGTTCAATGCCCATCAGGATCCGCAGGCGTTCGATGTCGTCAATCAGCAGCGGCGTGGTGTTTTGCCGGACTTCTCCCAGCGGCGTGGATTTGCCCGCGCCGCGCTGGTCGAACAGCACGATGCGGTAGAACGCCGGGTCAAAAAACTGGCGGTGTTTGGGCGACGAGCCCGAGCCCGGGCCCCCGTGCAAAAACAGCACCGGCACACCTTGCGGATTGCCGCATTCTTCCCAGTGCAGGGTGTGCAGGTCGTCCACGGCCAGGCGACCGCTGCGGTAGGGTTCAATCGACGGGAACAGGGGGTCGCTGTAAGCGGTCATGATGTCTGGCTGATGATGGGGAAGGCCGTCATTGTCAGAGATATCGTCGCCAAATGGTCAGGTCATCCTGTCGCGACGATAGTAACTATCAATCAATTAGCCAATTCCAATTGGCCAAAATAATAGATTCGCACTAACATTCGTCCTGTGCTGATCGAAACGCTCTATCAGTCAATTGTTTTAAACCTCAGGAGTTCACCATGACTGCAAACACCCGCCCCGAAATCAAGACCATGGCCAATCTGGAGTCTGCCTTTGCCGGCGAATCCATGGCCCACATCAAGTACCGCTACTTTGCCAAGCTGGCGCGTGAAATGGGCGACGAAGACACCGCCCGCACCTTTGAGGAAACCGCCGACCAGGAAGTGATGCACGCCTTTGGCCACCTCGACCTGCTTTACCCCAAAGCCACCATGACCCCGGCCAAGGCGCTGCAGATTGCGATTGACGGCGAGACCTATGAGTACACCGAGATGTACCCCGGTTTTCGTGCCACCGCCGAAGCCGAGGGGCACGCGACGGCCATCGCCGAAATGAACGAGCAGATTGAAGAAAGCAAGGTGCACGCGGCTCAGTTCAAGGCCACGCTGGAAAAGGCGCAGAAACGCTTCGCCGCGCTGGCCAAGGTGGAAGAGCGCCACGCCAACCACTACAAGGCCCAACTGGCCAAAGTGAGCGCCTGAGCCTGCACTGAACCCTTGCCCACCTCAATTTAAACTGGAACAACACCATGAAATCTTATCTTTGCATCGTTTGCGGCTTCATCTATGACGAGGCCGCCGGCCGCCCCGAAGACGGCATCGCTCCCGGCACCCAATGGGCTGACGTGCCCGAGAGCTGGGCCTGCCCGGACTGCGGCGTCGCCAAGGCCGACTTCGAAGTGGTTGAAATTTAATACCTTGTGGGACAGATCTTTAGCTCTGTCCCCAACTGAATAGGTGATCCCATGACGCAACCCATCATCATCATCGGCGCCGGTCTGGCCGGCTGGAGCACCGCGCGCGAGCTGCGCAAACTGGACAAAACGACGCCGGTGCTGCTGATCACGGCCGACGGCGGCGACTTTTATGCCAAGCCGTCGCTGTCCAACGCCTTTGCCCAAAAGCGCGATCCGGCACAGCTGGTCACCACCCCGGCAGCGCGCATGGCTGAAACCCAGGCCATCACGCTGCAGGCCAACACCCGGGTAACGGCGATCGACACGGCCACGCAAACGGTGCGCACCAGCCAGGGCGATTTCAACTACGCCCAACTGGTGCTGGCCACCGGCGCCCAGGCCATCCGCATCCCGATGGCGGGTGATGCCGCCGCCGAGGTGCTGTCGGTCAACGCTTTGCAGGATTTTTCCACCTTTCACGCCCGGCTGACCAGCAGCAGCACTGAGGTCGCGGGTGGTCGCAAAAAACACGTGGTCATCATGGGGGCCGGCCTGATTGGTTGCGAATTTGCCAACGACCTGATCAGCTCGGGCTTTGCCGTGACGGTGGTCGATCCCTCCAGCAGCCCGATTGCGGCGCTGCTGCCGGCAGGTCTCGGCGAGCAACTGCGCGAGGCCCTGGCCAACCTGGGCGTGGCCTGGCAATTTGGCACCACGGTGCAAAGTGTTGATCACCACCGCGAAGGCGGCAGCGCCTTCAATGTAAAACTGGCCAACGGCGCAACACTGCAGGCCGATGTGGTGCTCAGTGCCATCGGCCTGCGTGCCGACCTGGGGCTGGCGCAAGCCGCTGGCCTGGCGTGCGAGCGCGGCATCGTGGTCGATGACCAGTTGCAGACCAGCGCGTCCAAGGTCCATGCGCTGGGTGACGCCGTCCAGTACGCCAGCGGCCGCACGCTGCCCTATGTGATGCCCATCATGCACGCTGCCAAGGCGCTGGCCGCCACTCTGACGGGGCAGCCGACCCAAGTGCAGTTTCCGCTGATGCCAGTGGCCATCAAGACACCGGCCTTGCCGCTGGTGGTTACGCCGGCCGCACCCGGCACGGCGGGGCAGTGGGCGCAAAGTGAACCCGGCGTCTGGCTGTTTACCGATGCCGATCAGGCTGTGAAAGGTTTTGCGCTGAGCGGCCCGCAAACCAGCCGCCGCGCCGAGCTGGCCAAACAGGTGGTGTGAGCCGGGCCGCTGCCCGCCGGAAAAGTAAAAGCTGCCGCGCCTGCACAGTGTGCAACGCTTCAGCGATGACTGATGTGTCAAGGCATACAATTTCTTTCCATGCAAACGCAAGCGCCGCTCTGTTGAGCCGGTTCATATAAGCAGGAGACCCAATGACGCAAGCCGCCCCAGCCACCGCCGAAGACAAACGCGCCGAATTGCGCCGAGCCGCCCTGGAGTACCACCAGTACCCTACCCCTGGCAAGATTTCCATTGCTGCAACCAAGCAGCTGGTCAATCAGCATGACCTGGCGTTGGCGTATTCGCCCGGCGTGGCCATTCCCTGCGAGGAGATCGTCAAGGACCCCAACAATGCCTACAAGTACACCAGCCGCGGCAATCTGGTGGGGGTGGTCACCAACGGCACGGCGGTGCTGGGCCTGGGTGACATCGGGCCGCTGGCGGGCAAGCCGGTGATGGAGGGCAAGGCCGTTCTGTTCAAGAAATTTGCCGGCATCGATGTCTTTGACATCGAGATCGACGAAAAGCACGACCTCGACAAACTGGTGGACATCATTGCCTCGCTGGAGCCGACCTTTGGCGGCATCAATCTGGAAGACATAAAGGCGCCCGACTGCTTTTACGTTGAGCGAAAATTGCGCGAACGCATGAAGATACCGGTCTTTCACGACGACCAGCATGGCACGGCCATCACGGTGGGCGCGGCTATTCTGAACGGGCTGAAGGTGGCGGGCAAGGAGCCCAAGGATGTGAAATTGGTCACCTCAGGGGCTGGTGCGGCTGCGTTGGCCTGCATTGGCTTGCTGGTCAAGCTGGGCATCCCGCGCGAAAACGTCTGGGTGACCGACCTCGCCGGTGTTGTCTATGAAGGCCGGGTCGAGTTGATGGACCCCGACAAAGCCATTTATGCGCAAAAAACCGATGCCCGCAAGCTGGGCGAAGTGATCGACAACGCCGACGTGTTTCTTGGCTTGTCGGCCGGGGGTGTGCTCAAGGCCGACATGGTCAAGCGCATGGCGCCCAACCCGATCATTTTTGCGCTGGCCAACCCGACGCCCGAGATCACGCCTGAAGAGGTCAAGACCGTGCGTGACGATGCCATCATTGGCACCGGGCGCTCGGATTACCCCAACCAGATCAACAACATTTTGTGTTTTCCGTACATCTTTCGCGGTGCGCTGGACGCCGGCGCGTCAACCATCACCGTTGAGATGGAAATGGCCGCTGTGCACGCCATTGCCGAACTGGCCCATGCCGAACAAAGCGAGGTGGTGGCCGCAGCGTATGCCGGTGAACCGCTGGCCTTTGGCCGTGAGTACCTGATTCCCAAGCCGTTCGATCCGCGACTGATGATGAAGGTGGCGCCAGCGGTGGCGCAAGCGGCTTTTGACAGTGGCGTGGCGCTGCGCCCCATCACCGACATGGACGCTTACCGCGAAAAGCTGCAAAGCTTTGTCTACGCCTCGGGCACGGTGATGAAGCCGATCTTCAACGCGGCCAAAAAAGCGCTCAAAAAACGCGTGGCTTTTGCCGAGGGCGAAGAAGAGCGTGTGCTGCGGGCGGCGCAAATTGTGGTCGATGAGGGCCTGGCCATGCCCACCCTGATCGGCCGCCCCAAGGTGATTGCCGAGCGCGTTGAAAAATTTGGCCTGCGTCTCAAGCAGGGTGTGGATTACGAGGTCGTCAACGTCGAGCTCGACGAGCGTTACCGTGACTTCTGGCAAACCTACCACCGCATGACCGAACGCAAGGGCATCACGGCACAGGTGGCCAAAATTGAAATGCGCCGGCGCCTGACGCTGATAGGCAGCATGATGCTGCACAAGGGCTATGTCGATGGCCTGATTTGCGGCACCTGGGGCACCACCTCGGTGCACCTGCAGTACATTGATCAGGTGGTGGGCCGGCGCGCGGGCGTCAACACCTATGCCTGCATGAACGGCCTGATGCTGCCGGGTCGGCAGGTGTTTTTGGTCGACACCCACGTCAACTACGACCCCACCGCCGAACAACTGGCCGAAATCACGGTGCTGGCCGCCGAGGAAATGATGCGTTTTGGCATTCCCCCCAAAGCCGCTTTGCTGTCACATTCGAACTTTGGCAGCAGCGACCAGCCCAGTGCCGTCAAAATGCGCGCCACGCTGGCGCTGTTGCGCGCGAATGCGCCCTGGCTGGAAGTGGATGGCGAAATGCACGGCGATGTGGCGCTCGATGGGGCATCGCGCGCCAACCTGATGCCCAACAGCACCCTGCACGGCGACGCCAACTTGCTGGTGCTGCCCAACATCGATGCTGCCAACATTGCCTATAACCTGCTCAAAACCGCAGCGGGTGGCAACATTGCCGTGGGCCCGGTGCTGCTCGGTGCGGCCAAGCCGGTGCATATCCTGACGGCCAGCACCACGGTGCGCCGCATCGTCAACATGACCGCCCTGACGGTCGCTGACGCCAACGCGATCCGCTAAGGGTCTCCCAGGCTCCTTGGTCAAAGGGGGTGAGCCGGCTTGGCTTAGCCCTTTTTCTTTAGCTTGAATTGCTCACGATTTGGGCAATGGCTTGCAATTTTTTGCCAAATCACCGACACTAGCGCCCTTGAATGTTCGGGTTTACCCGAATTTTTTATTGGAAATTGAAGCAATGTCGTGGTTGAACCGTTTTAAGTTCGTCTTGACTGGCTTGGCACTGACGGCGGCGCTGTTTGGCGGCTGGGTTCAGTCCAAGGCACCCCCACCAGCAACTTATCAAAGCACGATCAGCCTGGCCGAGTTGCCGGGTCCCGGCGCAGAAATTTACGCGCGGATCCATCAGGGTGGGCCGTTTGCCAATGAAAAAGATGGTTCTGTTTTTGGTAACCGGGAGCGTTTGCTGCCCGCTCAAAAACGCGGGTTTTACCGCGAATATACCGTGCCAACGCCCGGTTTGAGCCACCGGGGTATCAAGCGGATCGTGTGCGGCGGCCAAGCCCAAAGGCCAGACGTTTGTTATTACACCGCCGACCACTATGCCAGTTTTCGGCGGATAGCGCCCTGAATTTGAATTGTTAGTTTTTATTTTGTGAAAAGAGAATCAAAGATGTCACTCAGTCAAACCATTGCTGAACCCCAGCTCAAAAGCGTTGCCGAGACGATTTTGAAGGGCGTCCGGCCCAACATCGTCCAGTCGATCCGTGCTTTTCGGGTGCAGGATCTGCAGGAGGCCGCGCAGGCCATGGGCCATCATTTCCTGTACGCCAACATTGCCAACGCCCAAAGCAAGCAGGACGTTCTCGACATGATCGGCCAGCAGTTCATGCTGGCGGTTGCAGTCGGCAAAAACTTTGATTCGCTCTACGACAGCATGACCGATCCGGTGCACAAGTCGGGCCCCCAGCCAGGCTTCATCGTGGTGCTGGAGCACGTCCCGGCGCATGCCAAGTTCGACAAGGAAGCGCGCGAGCAGTTGCTCGACATTTTCCGCGACACCGCCGACTACTGGGGCGACCGCAAGATCCCGTTCCGCTGCTTTTATTCCTTTTCGGTGGCCCGTGCCGCGTACACCAGCAAGGGGGACCACGCGCAATTTTCGGGCAACCCGCCGACGGCCGGCATTGAATTGCTCACCGAAAACGGCGAAAGAATGCCGACCGACAAGCTGCTCGACATCTCGCCGCAGGCGCTGCGCATGAGCAGCCCGTTCAACGCAGGTTACTGGACCACCGCCTGATGTGATGCCTGCGGGCTGGCTGGCCTGAGCGCCAGTGCCAGCCGCAGGTATTCATCCACCGGCACCTCTTCGGCGCGCCGCTGCACATTAAATTCCCCGGCAAAATTCTTCGCCTGCAGCCAAGCGCCCAGCGTGTGGCGCAGCAGTTTGCGCCGCTGGCTGAAGGCCACCTGCACCAGCTCGCTCAAACCACGCTCATCAAGCACGACCGCGTCGCGGCGCGGCACCATGCGCACCACGGCGCTGTCCACGCGCGGCGGCGGATCAAAGCTTTCTGGCGGCACCGCCAGCACGTTTTCCATGGCGTAGCGCCACTGAAGCATCACGCTCAGTCGGCCATAGGCGGCGGTTGAAGGCCGGGCCACCATCCGGTCGATCACTTCTTTTTGCAGCATGAAGTGCTGGTCTTCGATCAGATCGACAAACTGCAGCAAGTGAAACAGGATCGGCGTGGAAATGTTGTAGGGCAGATTGCCGACCACTCTCAGCCGGGTGGTCGCCATGGACTGGGCCAATTGGGCAAAGTCCACCTTCAGCACATCGGATTCAATCACCTGCAGCTGGCCGTGGCTGCGCAGGCGCTGCGCCAGATCGCGGTCGAGCTCGATCACCGTCAAGTGACCCAGACGCTCGACCAACGGTTGGGTCAGTGCCGCCAGGCCCGGGCCGATTTCAACCATGGGTTGACCCGGCTGCGGGTCGATGGCATCCACAATGGCCTCGATGATGCTGCCATCAGCAAGGAAATGCTGGCCAAAACGCTTGCGCGGGATGTGCTTGCCGTGTTTCAAGAGGCGACCGTCACAGTGGCGGTTCACGCAGTTCGATGTAGGCGCGGCCGCGCTGTTCCTGCGTCCAGTTGCGCAGCGCTTCAGCCAGTTTTTTCTCGCGCAGCAGCGCGCGCACCGACGCGCGTTGGTCTGCCTGGCTCAGGCTGACCTGACGCCGCTCCAGCAACTGAATCAGGTGCATGCCAAAGCGGGACAGCAGTGGCTCGCTGATTTCACCCGGCGCCAGCCGGTTCATCACGCCTTCGAACTCCGGCACAAACATGCCCGGGTTGGTCCAGCCCAGATCGCCGCCTTGGGCCGCACTGCCATCTTGGGAAAACTCACGCGCCAGCGCGGCAAAATCGGCCTGCCCGGCTTGCAGCCGTTTTTTGAAATCGAGCAAACGGGCGCGCGCCTGGGCTTCGCTTTGTTGCGCCGAGGGCAGCAGCAGGATGTGGCGCGCGCGCGTCTGCGTCACCACCATGGCGGGCAAGCCTGCACTGGCTTTTTCAACCACCTTCAAAACATGAAAACCAGCCGGGGAACGCACCACATCCGAGACGGCACCTTGCGTCAACTCACGCGTTGCCTCGACAAACAGCTCCGGGTAGCGGTCGGCACTGCGCAAACCCAGCTGACCACCATTGGCCTGCGCGGAAGGGTCAGATAATTCTCGAACCAAAAGCGCAAAGTCTTCGCCGGCGCGAGCGCGCTCCTGGGCCTTGCGCGCCCGCGCCTGCAGGCTTTGCACCTGATCGGCGCTGGCGTTTTCAGGCACAGCGATCAAAATGTGTGCCAGATTGAGGTTCATCTTGGTCACGTCCTGCGTGCCTTGCTGCTCTTGCAGATAGGCATCGATGTCCAGCTCAGAGACCTGTGCCCGGGGCGCCAGTTCACGGTCGCGCAAGCGCTGCAGCGTGATTTGATCGCGCAGTTGCGCCCGGAACTGGCTCACGCTCAAGCCATCGGCTTCCACCCGGCGGTGCAGCGTGGCCAAATCGAGCTGGTTCTGCGCAGCAATCGATTGTTCAGACTGGTCAACGGCCGACTCCTCCACCCGAATACCAGTCTCGCGTGCCAACTGGAGCTGGATTTTCTGGTTGATCAGGCGATCCAGCACGTCGGCGGCCAGGCGCTTGCGATCGGGCTGCGGTCGTTGTTGCGCGGTCATTTGTTGCTGTATGCGCCCGACCTCACGCTGCACTTCAGAATTGGTAATCGGCTCCGAGTTGACCACTGCCACGATAAAGTCGGCGGTGGCCGCCTGGTTGCTCGTGGCGGCTGCGCCAGCGCCGGGGTTCAGGCGCAAACCCTGGGCTTGCACTTGCAAGCCAACCAAACCAGCCAAAATGGCCGTGGACAAAAATTTAAAGCGAACAGTCATGATGGTTCAATCGTAATTGCTGAAACGGCTGGGCGTGCCACCGGGCACACGCAGGTTCTGGTAGCCGGGAATATTTTCCTTGAGCGACTTGAGCGGATCCACCCCGAGCCTTGCGAAGCCCACAAATTCCAACTGGAACATGATGCTCTGGGTCGCGCTTGTGCTGCTGGTTTGCATTCGCTCGAGCACAACGCGCCCCAACCAGCAACCCGCATCGTACTCAATTCCCAGCACCCCGTTGACCAGTTGTTTCTCATTGAAGCTGTAGTTGAGCCGGCCCACACTGTACCAGCGGCCTTCGCCCTGACCCTGGCCCGGAGACAGATTTTGGCCGCGATCACCCCACAAATCATTGAGCGGCCACTGCCAGCCAACGTCAAGCTGTTCACTGGATTCACGCTGAAAACGGTAGGCCACTGAGACGGTGCGGTAGCTGCCGGGGCTGTAACGCGCTCCCAGCGTCGAGCGCTCCGACCGGTTGGTCGAGGGGTTGAACTGCACCGTGCCGTCAAAACCCCAGCGCGGGTCCCAGTTGATGGCGCCGGAGAACAACATGTCACTGAAACCTTCTGCCAAGGGCGGATCGCCCGCCTGCAGGGTGACCTTTTGATCGCGGAACAGCATGCGCTGGGCCACGCCGACACGGGCTGCCTCGGCGCCGGTGGCGGGGTCCAGAAAACGCGAGGTCACCCCCAGGGTCAGCAAATTGCTGTCAGAGATGCGGTCGTTGCCGACGAAAGCGTTCTCGGCAAAGATGGTGGATAAATTGAAGTCACTGGCGCCCGAGTCGTAGTTGGGCAGAAAACTCTGGTCGCGGTAAGGCGTGAAGACATAAAAGGCCCGAGGCTCCAGCGTCTGGCGCACGTTGCGGCCAAACAAGTTGGTGTCGCGCTCAAACACCAGGCCACTGTCGATGCTGAAGGTCGGCAGCACCCGGTTGGCGGCCGTGTCGCCGTTGGACAGCGGCGTCTCGAACTGGTATTGCGTGGCGTTCAGCTGCAATTTGGGTGTCAGGTAGCCGGCCGCATTTTTGATCGGGTAACTGGCCTGCATCACGCCAAAAGCGCGCTGGCCGTTGGCTTGCCCGGTGCGGGTGATGTCGGATTGGAAACGGGTGTAGTCGGCATTGAACGCATAGTTGAAACCGGCCAGATTGTTGCGGGCGTAGCTGGTGCTGAGCTGCGGCATCCGGTCGTAGGGCGGCACGATGGGCGCTGCGTCGTCTTGCAGGGTTTGCCACTTGAGCGTGCGCACTGAGCTGTTCCAGGCGCCGTTGCCCCACGACAGGGTGGCATCGTTGGCCAGCAGGCGCTGCGTGAGCGA
>JAABQI010000296.1 GCA_011391545.1 Rhodoferax sp. | reverse complement strand
AGGACGACGCGCTGGCCCTGACAGTGCTTTCCGCGGTGCTCGACGGTTACAGCGGAGCCCGCCTGGAGCGCGCCCTGACCCAGGGTCCTGATCGCGTGGCCGACAGCGCCGGGGCCGACAACGGCCTGTGGGGCCGCGGCCCGCAATTGTTCACGCTGTCGGCGGTGCCCGCCCAGGGCAAGACCACTGAACAGGTGGAGGCCGCGCTGCGTGAGCAGGTGGCGCGCATTGCCTCCGAGGGCGTTTCCGAGGCAGAACTCAACCGTGTCAAGACACAGTGGGTGGCCAGCGCGGTGTACAAGCTCGACTCGGTGTTCAACCAGGCGCGTGAACTCGGCACCGCTTGGGTCCAGGGCCAGCCGCTCGATGCCAACGAACGTTTGATCGAGCGCCTGCGCACCGTGACGGCGGACCAGGTCAAGGCGGTCGCGGCCAAATACTTTGGTGAGGATCAATTGACGGTGGCCCGCTTGCTGCCCCAGCCCCTGAACAAAGAACGCAAGCCGCGCACCGCCTCAGCCGGCGTCCGGCATTGAAACAGCCATTGAATGGACCTCATGATCAATTTCAAAAGAACAGTCGGGCGAGCGGTTTTGATCGTCGCCACCAGTCTTGTTTGCTTGCACTCTGCAATCGCGAGCATTGCCATCGAACACTGGATCCAGCCCAGTGGCGCCCAGGTGTTTCTGGTGCAAAGCCACGCCATTCCGATGGTCGATGTGCAGCTCGACTTCGATGCCGGCAGCCGCCGCGACCCGGCTGACCAGGCTGGCCTGGCCAGCGCCACGGCCAGCATGAGCGGCATGGGCGTGCTGGCCAATCCCGCGCGCGGTGAGCCGGCGCTCGACGAAAACGCGCTGGGCGAGGCCTGGGCCGATTTGGGTGCCAGCTTTGGCGGCCACGCCAGCAGCGACCGAATGAGCTTTGCCCTGCGCTCGCTCACCTATCCGGATTTGCTGGCCAAAGCGGTGCAGCTGGCGGCGCGGCAACTGACCGCACCGGCCTTTCCCAAAGACATCTGGCAGCGCGAACGCGAAACCATGAGCGCCGCCATCAAGGAGGCCAACACGCGTCCGGCGACGCTGGCCCAGCGCGCTTTTGACAAGGCGGTGTATGGCGCGCACCCCTACGGTTACGACACCACCGAGGAAAGCCTGAAGCGCATCGAGGTGGCGCACATGGCTGACCTGTATCGCCAGATGATTCAGCCGTGCCGCGCCAAGGTCACGCTGGTGGGCGCCTTGACGCGTGCCCAGGCCGATGCCTTGGTAGCGCAATTGCTCGCCGGGCTGGCAGGCTCGCAAACAACGACTGCCGGGGCGATGCAATGCCCGGCGCTGCCCGCAGTGGCCGAAGTGGCGCCCCTGACACAGGCCAGCGAGCAGCGCATTGCGTTCGACTCGGCGCAGGCCCATGTGCTGCTGGGCCAGCCCGGCTACAAGCGCAACGACCCCGATTTTTTCGCCCTGCTGGTCGGGAACTACATCTTGGGAGGTGGCGGCTTTGTGTCGCGGCTGACCAACGAGGTGCGTGAAAAGCGCGGCCTGAGCTACAGCGTTTACAGCTACTTTGCGCCCGGCCTGCACGCGGGCGCTTTCGTCTTGGGTCTGCAAACCCGTCCGGATCAGGCCGATCAGGCGCTGCAAGTCTCGCGCGACGTGCTGGCCCGCTTTGTCGCCGAAGGACCGACCGAGGCCGAGCTCAAGGATGCCAAAGACAATTTGATCGGCGGTTTTGCCCTGCGCCTGGACAGCAATCGCAAGCTGCTCGACAACGTGGCCAACGTTGCCTGGAATAACTTGCCGCTGGACTATCTGGACAATTGGACGCAGCGTGTGCAGAACATCACCGTGGCGGGCATCAAGGCAGCCTTCCAGCGCAAACTGCAGCCCGACAGGATGGTGACCGTGGTTCTGGGTGGAGCTGGGGCAAGCGCCCGGTGATGCCCGGCGAGTGCCCCGGCGGGTAAGATGCGGCGCATGAAGCGAACCCCGTCCCCAGACAAGCCCCGAGCCCCCAGGCCGCCCCGCCCGCGCGCGGTGCAAAGCCACGAAGTGCGCATCATCGGCGGCCAGTACAAGCGCACCAAGTTGCAGGTGGCCGACAAGCCCGGCTTGCGCCCGACGCCGGACCGGGTGCGTGAAACCCTGTTTAACTGGCTGGGCCAGGACCTGAGCGGCTGGCGCTGTCTGGATGCCTTTGCCGGCACCGGCGCGCTGGGTTTTGAGGCGGCCTCGCGCGGTGCGGCCCAGGTGTTGCTGGTCGAGCAGGACGCCGCGCTGGTGGCGCAGCTCAAACGCGTGCAGGAGCAGCTCAAGGCGACGGCGGTGCAGGCGGTTCGCGGCGACGGGCTGGCGGCACTGCGCCATGCCTCACCGGGCAGCCTGGAACTGGTTTTTCTGGATCCGCCGTTTGACTCGAACCTGTTCGAGTCGGCTGTGCAGGCGTCTGCGCCCGCGCTGGCAGTCGCTGGCTTTGTCTATCTGGAAGCCCCCAGGCGCTGGCTTGATGCCGAGCTGCAGGGCTTGGGTTTGCAACTGCATCGCTACCTCAGGGCGGGCACGGTGCATGCGCATTTGCTCAGGCGCATCGACGCGGCGCAAGCGGGTTGATAATGCCACGATGTCAACTGCAACCCACTCTTTGCCATGGCCAATGATCTGACCGTCGTCTATCCGGGTACCTTTGATCCGATCACGCTGGGTCATGAAGATGTGGTGCGTCGTGCGGCCCAGTTGTTCGCTCACGTGATTGTGGCGGTGGCGGCCGGCCACCACAAAAAGACCATGTTTTCAGTGGCTGAGCGAATCGACATGGCGCGTGAGGCGGTCAAGGACTATCCCAACGTGCAAGTTGAAAGTTTTGACGGCTTGATGCGCGACTTTGTGGTCAAGTGCGGGGCCAGGGCGATGTTGCGCGGCTTGCGCGCCGTGACCGACTTTGATTACGAATTTCAGCTGGCCGGCATGAACCGCAGCCTGATGCCCGATGTGGAGACGGTATTTTTGACGCCTGGCGACAAATACCAGTTTATTTCCAGCACCTTTGTGCGTGAAATTGCCACACTCGGCGGCGAAGTGGATAAATTTGTCTCGCCCGGCGTCAACCAGCGGCTGCTGAAAAAAGTGCGCCACCTGACAGGCGTCAATCCCTGAATTTCTGGAGAAAAACATGAAGATCCTTTTGCCTTTTGATGGCTCGGCCGTGGCCCTGGAAGCGGTGCGTTTCGTCATTCGCATGGCTGCCGACGGCCTGCAGACCAGCGTGGTGCTGGCCAATGTGCAGGAACCCGCCAGCCTGTATGAGCTGATGGTGGCGCACGACCCGCAGGTGATCGAGCAGGTCAGCGCGGCAGCCGGGGCCAATACCCTGCAAGCCGCGCAGGTGCTGCTCGACGCGGCGGGTATGGCGTATGAGGTGGAGGTGGCCTCGGGCGACCCGGCGCACACGCTGGTGGATATTCTGGAAAACTACAACTGCGATCTGGTGGTGATGGGTGCCAGCGGCACCAGCGGCCTGCGCAGCGCGCTGCTGGGCTCGGTCTCCAACGAGGTGCTGCATGCCGCCGCTGTGCCGGTGATGATCGTCAAGGACTCCGAGCAAGTCAATGCTGACGTCACGGAATAAGCCGAACTTTTAAAATCAGGCCTTCTTACTTTTGCCTGATTGCGCTTATGGCCCTGTGGATCACTGATGAATGCATCAACTGCGATGTGTGCGAGCCGGAATGCCCCAATGACGCCATTTACATGGGGCAGGAAATCTACGAGATCGACCCGCTCAAATGCACCGAATGTGTCGGCCATTTTGATGAGCCGCAATGTGTGCAGGTGTGCCCGGTGAATTGCATTCCGGTCAATCCGGATTTTGTCGAAGATCAGGAAACCCTGTGGCAGAAGTACCGGCGCCTGCAGGCCAAAAAGGCAATTGTCCCAACGACTTGAAACTGACGCACTTGGCGGTTTGCTTTTTTTGAGCCGTCCTGTTTTCAGTGCCCTGGATTTCTACGCTGGCGGCGACCGATTTGTTTTGGCTTTGGACTTCGAGCGTTTGGTTTTTTTGGTGCCGGATGCCTTGGTCCGCACCTCGGCTGGGGCACTTGCAGTGCTTTGGCGCAGGGCCTCGTGGCCTGCCAGCAGGCGCTGTTCTTCTGCCAGGCGCTCCTTCTCCATGAGGTTGGCGAGCCGGGCATCATTGACGGCCGCAGCATCGGTCTGTCTCTTTTGCTCAGGCAGGCGTGCGTCGCTCAGATCCATCTGCACGGCACCCGGGCAAGGGGCCTGACTGTAGCTGTTGCCGCATCGGTAGATGGTCTGGGCGTGAACCTGCCACGCCAGTGCAATGCCAGCCACCAGAAAAAAAACTCGCCAGCGCGCCTTTTGCATCAGGGTTCCCCTTGCTCCCTTCAGGGTGGAGCATGGCGCAGGGTATCACGTGCCGCTGACAGCAGGCGCCGCCGTTTTTGGAGCGTCTGGTTTGGGTTTGTTGGGGCGGGGCGGTTTGCTGGTGTGCACCAGGCGCGTGGCCTGTTCCATGTCGCCCCCCAAGAAATACGGCAGCGCCTTGAGGGCGCGATCAATCGCCTGATCGATGGCAATGCGGTGATCCAGCGACGGTTTTTTGAGCACCCAGTGCAGCACTTCCGCCTTGTTGCCCGGGTGGCCAATGCCAAGGCGCAAGCGCCAGTACTGGTCGCTGCCCAATTGGGCGTGGATGTCGCGCAGCCCGTTGTGACCGGCGTGGCTGCCGCCCAGCTTGAGCTTGGCTTCGCCCGGCGCAATGTCCAGGTCGTCGTGGGCGACCAGTATTTCCTGCGGTGTGATCTTGAAAAAGTTGGCCAGGGAAGCCACCGATTTGCCGCTTAAATTCATGAAGGTCTGCGGTGCCAGCAGCCAGACAGACTGGCCATGAGCGCTGGTACGCGCCACCAGACCGTGGTGGCTTTTGTCTGGCGACAAGTTCAGCTTGAGTTCGCGCGCCACTGCGTCGAGCCACCAAAAACCGGCGTTGTGGCGGGTTTGTTCGTATTCAGGACCTGGATTACCGAGCCCAACAAAAAGTCTGATCATGTTGGCATTATTGAGCAATTACAGGCAAAAAAAGGGCTCACCATGGGTGAGCCCTCCGGCATAAGCGCTGAACGGCTTATTTCTTGTTGGCTTTCTCTGCCGGTTTGGCAGCCGCCTTTGCGGCTGGTTTGGCAGCAGCTTCAGCAGCTGGTTCGGCAGCGGCGGCTTCAGCACCCGCAGCGGGATCTGCGCCAGCAACAACCACCACAGAAACCACGACCGGGTTTTTGTCGCTGCCGCGCTTGACCAGGGACACACCTTTGGGCAATTTGATTTCAGCCAGGTGCAGGGTGGATCCCTTTTTCAGGCCACTCAAGTCAACCTTGATGAACTCGGGCAGGTCGGCCGGCAGACACAGCACGTCAATTTCACTGATCACGTGGTTGGCAATGCAGTTTTCTGTCTTGATGGCGGGCGAGTCTTCATCACCGAAGAAGTGCAACGGCACTTTCATGTGCAGTTTGGTGGTGGCTTCCACGCGTTGAAAGTCCACGTGCAAGATGAGTTGTTTGAACGGATGAACCTGGACATCGCGCAGCAAGACCGGGCTGCTGGTGTCGCCAATTTCCATGGTCAACACGCTGGAGTGGAAGGCTTCTTTTTTCAGTGCATGCCACAGCGCGTTGTGATCAATTTCGATCACTTGGGGGGGCGTGGCGCCACCATACACAATGGCCGGCGTGCGGCCGGCGATGCGGAGACGGCGGCTCGCACCCGTGCCCTGCTTGGAACGCTCAAAAGCGGTAAATTTCATAACTGACTCCTGGAGGGACCCACCGCGACCAGTGGTGTCCTGATTGAAAAAACCGGGCACCTTTGAGGGCGACACCGGCGACTTGAAATCTGATCAGAAAAGGTTTTCCTGATCAGAAAAAAAACTCATCACCGACTTGCCCTTGGCGATGCGCTGGATGGTCTCGCCAATGAGCGGTGCCACGCTGAGCTGACGAATCTTGGGGCATGCCAATGCGGCGGGCGACAAGGGGATGGTGTCGGTCACGACCACTTCATCAAGCGCCGCGCCGGTGGTGATGCGCTCAATGGCGGGACCGGAGAAAATGGGGTGCGTGCAGTAGGCGTAAACCTTCTTGGCGCCACGCTCTTTCAGCACTTCGGCGGCCTTGACCAGGGTGCCTGCGGTGTCGATCATGTCGTCCATGACGACGCAGTTGCGGCCTTCGATTTCGCCGATCACGTGCATCACTTCGCTGACATTGGCCTTGGGGCGGCGCTTGTCGATGATGGCCAGATCACAGTTCAGCTGCTTGGCCAGCGCACGGGCGCGCACCACGCCGCCGACATCGGGCGACACCACGATCAGGTCGTCATAGTTCTTTTGCCGCAAGTCACCGAGCAGCACGGGCGAGGCGTAGATGTTGTCAACAGGAATGTCAAAGAAACCCTGAATCTGGTCGGCATGCAGGTCCATGGTCAGGACTCGGGCCACACCCACAGCCTGCAGCATGTTGGCCACCACCTTGGCTGAAATCGGCACGCGGCTGGAGCGCGGACGGCGGTCCTGGCGGGCGTAGCCAAAGTAGGGAATGACGGCGCTGATCCGTTCGGCGGAGGCCCGTTTGAGGGCGTCCACCATGATCAGCAGTTCCATCAGGTTTTCGTTGGTGGGTGCGCAGGTGCTTTGCACCACAAAGACGTCGCGGGCGCGCACGTTTTGCTTGATCTCAACGGTGACTTCGCCGTCCGAGAAACGCCCCACCTCTGCCGCGCCAAGATTGATGTGGAGGTAATGCGCAATGTCATTGGCCAGAACGGGATTGGCATTGCCTGTAAAAACCATGAAATCAGGGGTTTGATCGGCGTGCATGGAGATCCCAACTTTTGAATCGCTAGTTGCATGTCACATTTGGACATGTGTAAATTTTGGCAGGGGAGGAAGGATTCGAACCTTCGCATGCTGGAATCAAAATCCAGTGCCTTAACCAGCTTGGCGACTCCCCTACACGGGTTGAGCATGAGACATGCTCAACCGATAACTCATTTCGCAGCCCAGCCCTGAAGCGGGTGCGCTGCCAAATTCCGGCATTCCTTGATCAGGAAACCAGCCTCATTGCCAGTTTCAAGATCTCCTTCGGTCCGGGCGAACACTGCGCTTCCGGAACCTGTCATCCTGCCATTTAATCCACGCTCGCCGCACCAGGCGATTGCCTGTTTGACAGAGGGACAAAGTAGCTCGGCAACAGGCTGCAAGTCGTTATGACCAAAGTCAAATGCGTCTGCAGCGAAGTCCAAGATTGTAGCGGTTTTGGTATCTCTTTTTAAGGCCGGATGTGAAAAAATTCGCCCGGTTTGCAGGCCATCGCCTGGTTTCACCACCACAAATCGGGCCGGTGGCAGCGTGATGGGCGTCACCTGTTCGCCAATACCGCTAACCCAGGCGTTGTGGCCGTTGAGAAAGAAGGGCACGTCGGCTCCCAGTTGCAGGCCGACTTGCTGAAGTTGCGCCAGGCTCAGCCCGAGCCCCCATAAACGGTTGAGCGCCAGCAGGGTCGAGGCCGCGTCAGACGAGCCGCCGCCCAGCCCGGCCTGCTCCGGAATGTGTTTGGCAATACCGATATGAACGCCGTACGTTGTACCGCTGAGGGCTTGCAAGGCGCGGGCGGCGCGCGTGATCAGGTCGTCCGCGGGCAGCGGCGTGGTCAGGTCTTCACGGCTGATGGCACTGTCGGCCCGCAGGTCGAAGTGCAGGGTGTCGCACCAGTCGATCAGCATGAACACCGATTCCAGCAAATGGTAGCCGTCGGCGCGTCGGCCAACGATGTGCAAAAACAGGTTGAGCTTGGCCGGAGCCGGGACGTCGAACAGGGATTTCATCAAGAGTTCAGGGTTCGAGGATGACGCGTATTTCAGCCTGGGGCGCGGGACTGGCACGCCGCGCCGTAATTTTGCCACTGTCGAATTGCGACTGATCCACCTGCCAGCCATCCAGGCTTGACAGGTCGCCTGCCAGCCAGGCAAAAAGCGCCGACACCGGAACGGGTGTGCCAAGCACCTGTGCGATCAAGGCGTCGATGTTGCTGAATGACTGAATGTCGCTGCCGCTTCTCAGGCTTGCCTGTTCGGGTGTCCAGGTAATGGCAGCCGCAGTGCTGCCAAGTGGTGTGAAAAAGAGCAACTGCCCCCGTTCTGCCTTGCCCTGCAGCTCAAAAGCCGACGAAAAAGACTGCGAAGCCATCGATGCGGTGGCTTCCACCCGCACCGACAACCGGCCATTCCAGCTCGGAATGTCAGCGCTCTCAGGTCTGGTAACGGGGGCGGCGCAGCCCACCACAAAAAAGAGCGTTAGCAGACACAGCAGAAGTGATGCAAAGCGCTGCTTCACAGTGTGACACGCAGACGCTGCAGCGTTTCGTTCAGGGTCTCGTTGTCGGGGTTGGCCTGAAAGCCCTCGCGCCAGACTTTCAAAGCCTCATCGCGTTGCCCGCTGACCCACAACACCTCACCCAGGTGGGCCGCGATTTCAGTGTCCGGTCTTTGGCTGTAAGCGCCGCGCAGCAAATCAAGCGCTTCCTGGTTCTGCCCCATGCGAAAAGCCACCCAGGCCAGACTGTCCACAATGAAGGGGTCTCCGGGTGCGAGTTCCAGCGCTTTCTCGATCAGTTGCCGGGCTTCCGGCAAGCGCAGCTTGCGGTCAGCCAGCGCATAACCCAGGGCGTTGTAGGCTTGCGCATCATCCGGTTTGGCGGCGATCAATTCCCGCAGGAGTCGTTCCATCTCGGCAAGATCGCCCATTTTCTCAGCCAGCATGGCCAGGTCGTAAATGACATCTGTGTCACCCGGATTGTCGGCCAGCGCATCTTCGAGCAGCCCGCGGGCTCGGGCGAACTGCTTCTGGTCGCGCAGGATCTGCACTTCGGTGGCGCGTTTCAGGCGAAGATCCGTTTGCGACCGTTCCGGCAGACTGTCGATCAGCGCCAACGCTTCTTCGACTTGGCCTTGTTGTGCCATCAGCCCGGCGCGTCTGAGTTGCGCCGCCAACAGATCGTCCGGGTGATCGATGCGCTGCAACCAGCCCTGGGCTTGCTGCAGGTCTTTGCGTTGTATCGCAATTTGTGCCAGTGACTGGTAGGCCTGCGACAGGCCGCGGGGTGGTTGTATGTCGGATTGAGCCGATGCTACGGGCGCTTTCATCAGTTCAAGGTAGTGCAAAAAATGCTTTTCTGCGGTGTCCCACTGGCGCATTTGCAGATGCATCGCCCCTTGCATTAACCAGGCCGGGGCATAGTCTGGCTGCTGCTGGTTGATGTTGCGCAGTTCTGCGCTGGCCTCGGCGTTGCGCTTGGCCAGTAGCAGGGTTTGCACGTAAGCCACACGAAAATCAAGGCTGGGTGCGTTCGCCAGGTGGTTCTTGACCAGGTCTTCGGCCTTGGCCACATTGGCTCGCATCAGGGTCAGGGCCAACCACGCCGGGTGATCCTGTTGTGCGCGAAAAGTCTGTCCTTTTTCGGCGGCACGCAAAGCGGCCTCCATGTCGCCGGCGTTGACCCACATGCGGCCCAGCGTCGCCCAGGCCGTGGCGCCCAGGGCCGGATCGGTCAGCATGGGGGCCAGGGCTTTTTGCACCACCGAGACCGCCAGTCGTTTGTCGCTGGCGCGCTCATAAAGGGGAGGAATTGCCCAGATCATGTCCACACGTTCTGACTTGGGCGTCAGCGTCAGCAAGCGCTTGAGCGGCTCCTGAGTTTCCGCCAGTCGATTCAGGTTCAACAGAATCTGGAGGACATAGCGGTTGGCCTCCAGCGAAGCAGGAAGGGCTTCTTGCCAGGCCTTGGCCGCCTGGAGTGCGGAGTCGCCCGAGCGCGCCCGCAGTGCAATTTGCACCGATCGCCTGAAAAGTGCTTCATCGCCGGTTTGACGAGCGGCATCCAGCAGCAAGGAATAGGCGGCAGCGGGCTCCTGCGCCTGGGCGTTCAGCTCGCCGAGCAGCAATTGGTAAAAGAGCGCACTGTCGAGGGCGGAACTTTGGGCAGGTGTTTCGGGAGGAGTCGCCGTTTGGGCTTGGACGCTGTAGCTGCAAGCCAGCAGCAGGGGCAATAGTAGGCGGAAGTGTTGACGCATGTGGTCATAATAATTCATGTCTGTCAGATAAGAAGAAGGCCATGCCTGAATTACCCGAAGTTGAAGTCACCCGGCGCAGTTTTGCCCATGCCATTGAAAATGCCACCGTGCAGGAGGTGCGGCTGGGCAAGCCCCTGCGCTGGCAGCTGGGTTGTGCGCCCGAATCATTGGTCGGTCGCAGAGTGCTTTCGGTGGGGCGGCGCGGCAAGTATTTGTTGATCGGCATGGATCATGGCGTGGTGCTGGTGCACCTGGGTATGTCAGGCAGCTTGCGTTTTGCCCCGGCATTGCCTGCCGCGGGCGTGCACGACCATTTTGATCTGGTCACCTCGCTGGGCACTTTGCGTCTGCACGATCCGCGCCGCTTTGGCGCTGTGGTTTATGTTGACAGCCTGGACGATCCGGTGGGGCTGAAGCTGCTGGGCCGCCTGGGACCGGAGCCCTTGTCGGAGACCTTTGATGTGGCGCAGTTCCAGGGCCACCTGAAGCGCCACCAGAGCGCCATCAAGTCTGTGCTGCTGGCCGGCGAGGCGGTGGTGGGCGTGGGCAATATTTATGCGTCCGAGGCGCTATTTATGGCGGGTATTCGCCCCACGGTGCGGGCCGCCAGGCTGAGCCGGCCCAGGGCTGCGCGCCTGCATGAGGCCATTGTGAATGTGCTGGGCCAGGCCGTGGCGCTGGGTGGCAGCACGCTGCGCGATTTCTCCAGCGCCAGCGGCCAGGCCGGCTATTTCCAGTTGCAGACCATGGTCTATGGCCGCGCCGGTTTGCCCTGTCATGTCTGTGCCAGTCCGGTGCGCCTGATCAAGCAGGGCCAGCGTTCCACCTTTTATTGCGCCACCTGCCAAAAGCCCTGACATGCTGGTTGTGAGATTTTTCTGATGGACGGCTTTTTGGCATCGCAAGTGGTGCACTGGCAGGCGCAATCCGGCCGCCATGATTTGCCCTGGCAAAACACGCGCGACCCTTACCGTGTATGGCTCTCCGAGATCATGCTGCAGCAAACGCAGGTGGTCACGGTGCAAGCCTACTTTGCGCGCTTTCTGGTGCGTTTTCCCGACGTGCAGGCGCTGGCGCAAGCGCCGCTCGACGACGTGCTGCACCAGTGGGCCGGCCTGGGCTACTACAGCCGCGCGCGCAACCTGCACCGCTGCGCGCAGGCGGTGATTAACGTGCATGGTGGCGCATTTCCGCGCACCGCGCAGCAATTGCAGACCCTGCCGGGCATTGGCCGCTCCACGGCCGCGGCCATTGCCGCGCTGTGCTTTGGCGAGCGGGTGGCCATATTGGACGGCAATGTCAAAAGGGTGTTGACCCGCTATCTGGGTTTTGATGGAGACCTCGCGCAAGTGGCGCACGAGCGCCGCTTGTGGGAGCATGCCACGCAACTGTTGCCCCACGAGCCTGCGTTGCGCGACATGGCGCGCTACACCCAGGGCATGATGGACCTGGGGGCGACGCTGTGCAGCAGTAAAAGCCCGGCCTGTCCGGTTTGCCCGCTGGCGACGCGCTGCGTGGCCAGGGCTTTGGGTTCGCCCGAAAAATTCCCGGTCAGGACACGCAAACTCAAACGCAGCGCCCAGTCAATCTGGCTGTTGTGGGCGCTGGCCGAAGAGGGTGCGGTCTGGCTCAGCCAGCGGCCCACGCCCGGCGTCTGGGCGGGCCTGTATTGCCTGCCCCTGTTCGACGAACGGCTGGCCTTGCAGGCCGTGGTGGGTCAGCCCGGCGAGTCAGCACTGCAAGACCTGCCGCCGTTCAAGCATGTGCTGACGCACAAAGACCTGTACTTGCACCCGGTCCTGCTCAGGCTGCCCGTCAGACAGACGCTGCCAATTGAGGGGCAATGGGTTGACGCCGCGCAGCTGGCCCGGCTCGGCTTGCCCGCGCCGATCCAAAAATTGCTGCAAGTTGGAAAAGCTTGCGGGTCAGAACAAGCTAGCGTGCGACCATCTCGCGGTGCCGCTTGAGCGTGCTCCAGCGCGGCGCGAACAGGGCGTTCAACTGCTCCACCAGATAGACTGAACGGTGCTGCCCGCCGGTGCAGCCGATGGCCACCGTCACATAACTGCGGTGGTTGCGCGCCATCGCCTCCAGCCAATGGTCCAGAAAGGCCTGGATTTGGTCCAGCATGGCCTGCACATCGGCTTGCTGCTGTAAAAATTCGATCACCGGGGCGTCGCGCCCGGTGAGCTCGCGCAGGCCAGGTTCGTAGTGCGGATTGGGCAGCATGCGCACATCAAAGACAAAGTCGGCATCGTTGGGCACGCCGCGCTTGAAGGCAAACGACTCGAAGACCAGCGTCAATTGGTCATCGGGGGCGCGGATGAAGGACTTGACGTAGCTTTGCAGCTGGGTGGGACGGATGATGCTGGTGTCGATCACATGGGCATCGGCGCGCAGTTCACTCAGCAGTTCGCGTTCCAGTTCAATGGCTTCGGACAGCGCACGGTGTTGATCGAGGCTGTGGTCCGGATTGTCGGTTTTCGACAATGGATGGCGCCGCCGGGTCTCGGAGAAACGGCGCATCAGCGTGTCGGCGCTTGCATCCAGAAAAATGGAGTCCACCTGCAAGCCTTGGGTCTTGAGCTGCGCCAGTTGCCTCGGAACCAGCGGCAACGAGCCTGCGCTGCGCACATCCATGGCAATGGCCAGCTGGCCGACGTGGTGGCTGCGTTCCAATTCGACCAGTGGCAGCAAGAGCTCGGGGGGCAGGTTGTCCACGCAGTAAAAACCCAGATCCTCGAGCGCATTGAGCGCCACCGACTTGCCCGAGCCAGACATACCCGTGATCAGCACCAGATGCATGTTGTTGGGTGGCAGGGTCATGGTCATCTAGTTTTCCTGACTTTGCAGCATTTCACGCGCATGGGCCAGCGTGCTGTTCAGCAGGCGCTCGCCGCCCAGCATTCGGGCCAGTTCGGCCACGCGCGCCCCGTTGTCCACCGCGCTGACCGAGCTCAGCGTGACGCCATCGTGCAACTGTTTGCGCACCACCAGGTGCTGGTCGGCGCAAGCCGCCACTTGCGGCAGGTGCGTGACGGCCAGCACCTGGCGGTCCTGGCCCAGTTGTTTCATAAGTAGCCCCACGGTTTCTGCCACGGCGCCGCCGACGCCGGCATCCACTTCATCAAATATCAGCGTCTGCGCCGTGCCCAGTTGGCTGGTGGTCACCGCGATGGCCAGCGCGATGCGCGACAGCTCGCCGCCGGAGGCCACTTTATTGACCGCGCGCGGTGTGCTGCCCGCATGGCCCGCTACCAGAAACGTCACCTCTTCAAGGCCGCTTTGCAGCGCCTGCTCAGAAGCTTGCAAGTGCACTTCGAATTGTCCGCCCTGCATGCCCAGGCCCTGCATGGCGCGGGTGATGGCCTGCGCCAATTGGGGCGCGCTGCGGGTGCGGGCAAGGGTCAGCACTTTGGCTTCCTGGGCATAAGCCTGCCAGGCCTCCTCCAGGGCGTTTTCCAGCCCCTGCACATCGGCGCTGGCATCGAGCTGCGCCAGTTCCTGCTGCCAACTCGCCAGAAGTTGCGGCAATTCATGCGGACTGCGCTTGTAGCGCCGCGCGGTCGAGAGCCACAGCCCCATCCGCTCATCAAGTTCAGCGAGCCGGTCCGGGTCGAGTTCGGTCTTGCGCAAGTAGCTGCGCAGGGCGTGCGCGCTGTCCTGGACCTGCGCCAGGCTCGACGTCAGCACCTCGGTCAAGTCATTGAAATAGGGTTCCAGGTGTTGCTGTTGCTGCAGCAGCTGGCAGGCATGGCCCAGCCGCTCGATCGCATTGCCTTCGTCTTCGTCGAGCGTCAGGGCGGCGGCCTGGGCGGCGTCGAGCAGCGCCTGCGCGTTGGCCAACCGGGTGTGCTCGGTATTGAGCGCGGGCCACTCGTCGGGCGCAGGGGCCAGCTTGTCGAGTTCACCAATCTGCCAGCTCAGGCGCTCGCGCTCGCGCAGCAGCGAGTCCTGCGAGGCGAGCGCCTGTTCCAGTTTGCCTTGAGCCGCGCGCCAATGGTGCCATTTTTCCGCCACCGCCGTGGTCGACACCCGGGCATAGGCATCGAGCAGGCTGCGCACCGCATCAGGGCGCGTCAGGCTTTGCCAGGCGTGCTGGCCGTGGATGTCGAGCAACTGCTCGCCCAACTGGCGCAATTGCGTCGCGGTGGCCGGGCTGCCGTTGATCCAGGCCCGGTTTTTGCCCTGGGCGTCAAGCGTGCGGCGCAGCAGCAGCGTGGCCTCCGATTCAAACCCGGCTTCTTCCAGCCATTGCCTAACGCCGGGGGTACTGTCAAATTCGGCGCTCACCTCGCAGCGGCTGGCGCCTTCGCGGATCAGGTTGACGTCGGCGCGGCCCCCGGTGGCCAGTTGCAGCGCATCGATCAAGATGGATTTTCCGGCGCCGGTTTCACCCGTCAGCACGGTGAAACGGCTGCCAAATTCAAGATCGAGTTCGCTGACGATGACAAAGTCGCGCAGCACCAGGCGTTTCAGGCTCACGTTGCTGTCACTCCTTCGTTCCAGTGCAGTTTTTCGCGCAGCGTGTCAAAGTAAGACCAGCCCTGCGGGTGCAAAAAGCGCACATGGTGCCTGGAGCGCGTGACTTCGATGCGGTCGCCGTGCATCAGTGAGGCCAGCGACTGCGTGTCAAAACTGGCACTGGCATCGCGGCCCGAGACGATCTCGATGGCGATTTTGGTGCTGTTGGCCAGCACGATGGGCCGATTGGACAGGGTGTGCGGTGCAATCGGCACCATCACCCAGCCCGGGATCGACGGGTGGATCAGCGGCCCGCCCGAGGACAGCGCATAGGCGGTGGAACCGGTGGGTGTGGCAATGATCAGGCCATCGGCGCGCTGGTTGGCCACAAAATGACCGTCCACCTCGACCCGAAGCTCCACCATGCCCGATGCGGCGCCGCGGTTGACCACCACATCGTTCATGGCCGTGGCCTCGTAAACGCAATGGCCGTCGCGCAGCACCCGGGCGTTGATCAGGCTGCGGTGGTCTTCCACGTAGGCGCCGCCCAGCATTTGCGCCAGACTGGTGGCAAAGCTGTCATACGGCACATCGGTGATAAAGCCCAGGCGCCCCTGGTTGATGCCGATCAGCGGCACACCGTACGGCGCCATCTGGCGGCCAATGCCGAGCATGGTGCCGTCACCCCCGACAACCAGGCCCAAATCACATTCGTGGCCGATTTGGGCCACGCTCAAGGCCGGGTAGTCGGTCAGGCCCATGTTGAGCGCGGTATCCTTTTCCAGCGAAACATCGCAGCCCTGGTCATCCAGAAAATGGGCCACTGCCAACAAGGCCGCGCGCGAGTTGGCGCCGCTGGTGCTGGACGTGGTAATCTGGTATTTGCCGACCAAGGCGACGTGCTGGAATTTGGACTTCATTTGCAAATTACATCACTAAAATGAAACCATGCTCGATGATCGTGCCAAGTTATTACTCAAAGCGCTGGTAGAACGCTATATTGCCGACGGCCAGCCCGTGGGTTCGCGCACCTTGTCGCGCGCTTCGGGCCTGGACCTGTCGCCTGCCACCATCCGCAATGTCATGTCGGACCTGGAAGAACTTGGCCTCATTGCCAGCCCCCACACCTCGGCCGGGCGCATTCCCACGGCGCGCGGCTACCGGCTGTTTGTCGACACCATGCTGACGGTGCAGCGCGGCCAGATCGGCACGCCCAGCCTGGCGCACGACCAGCCGCAAAAAGTCATCTCCAACGCGGCCAACCTGTTGTCGAGCCTGTCGCAGTTTGTTGGCGTGGTGATTGCGCCGCGGCGCACCTCGGTGTTCAGGCACATCGAGTTCTTGCGCCTGTCGGAGCGGCGCCTGCTGGTGATCATCGTGTCGCCCGAAGGCGACGTGCAAAACCGCGTCATCTTTACCGAGGTGGACTACACCCAGTCGCAACTGGTTGAGGCGGCCAACTACCTCAACACCCATTTTGTCGGACTGGCCATCGAGCAGGTGCGCGAGCGGCTGAAAAGCGAGGTGGATAACCTGCGCGTGGAAATTGCCAGCCTGATGAACGCCGCCGTGGCGGCCAACACCGAAGCCATGACCGAAGGGCAGGACGAGGTGATCATTTCGGGTGAAAAAAATCTGCTGTCGGTCAGCGATTTCTCCAACGACATGAGCCACCTGCGACGCGCCTTTGACCTGTTCGAGCAAAAAGCCCAGCTGATGCGGCTGCTCGACGTCACCGGCCAGGCCGAAGGCGTGCGCATATTTATTGGCGGGGAAAGCAAGGTGGTGCCGTTTGAAGACCTGTCGATCGTCAGCGCGCCCTACGAGGTCGACGGCCAAGTGGTGGGCACGCTGGGCGTGGTCGGCCCGACCCGCATGCCTTACGACCGCATGATCCAGATCGTCGATATCACCTCCAAACTGGTCAGCAACGCGCTGAGCCACCACAAATAGCGCATCACGTAGGGCGTTTTCCGGCCCCGTACAATCCGCAGTTCGGTCGGGCCGTTAGCTCAGTTGGTTAGAGCAGAGGACTCATAATCCTTTGGTCCACAGTTCAAGTCTGTGACGGCCCACCAACCGATTTATCACAGCCGTTCCACGCCTTTCGCATTGATGTGACGCTCGCCACTTAATTCTGAACAGAGCACGACATGCAAACATCCCGTTCCATTGAATTGCACGGTCAACCCATTGCCGGCGGCAAGTCTCCTTTGGTCTGTTGCCCGATTGTGGGCCGCACTGTGGACGATCTCATGCTTGAGTTGGCCATCGTGCTGCCCAAGCAGCCCGACGTATTGGAGTGGCGCGTTGATTTTTTTGAAGCCATTGGCGACACCGCTGCCATCATCACCGCCGCGCAGTTGATCAAGCAGGCCGCAGGCAACATTCCAGTGCTGTTCACGCGCCGCTCAACCATCGAAGGCGGCGAGGAAATAGCCATCAACGAAGCGCAGGTGATTGCCATGTACACGGCTGTGTGCGAGAGCAAATGCATTGACCTGATCGACTATGAAATGGCCAACGACCCGGGCAACATCGTTCAGGTACGGACTGCGGCCAAAGCCAACGACATCAAACTGGTGCTGTCATACCATAATTTTTCATCCACGCCAAACCTCGAAACCTTGGCGGCAAGGTTCCTGACGGCCGAGCAATTAGGTGCCGATGTGGCCAAGGTGGCCGTGATGCCGCGCGACATCGACGACGTGTTGAAGATGTTGATCGCCACCCGCGAAGCCAGCAAAACGCTGCACATTCCACTCATCAGCATGTCGATGGGGTCTTATGGCGCGCTCACCCGGTTGTTTGGCTGGGTCTTTGGTTCAAGCCTGACCTTTGCCGTCGGGGCAAGTAGTTCGGCTCCCGGGCAGGTGCCGTTCGAAGACCTGAACACGGTGCTGGCGATTGTGCAAAAGTCTATGGCTGACCAATAAGACCCGGGGGCGCGGTGGCAGCGGCCCTTAAGGAGACCATCGGTGTCAAGCCGCCGTCCATCGATGAGAACGTGGTTTTTCATGGTGCAGGTGTCTCAAGTCGTCGGCCGGTACAGGTTCTCTCACGCAGGGCTAGCGAGTCTGGTTGCTGTCGGCCACTGAAGCCCCTCCATTGCCGTCAAGGCTGGATTGCTATGTGAAAACTGATCAAGATCTTGTTGTAGTGCCCCAAGGACTGCCCAACGCATCGATATGCTCAGCACGGTGCGCCAGCCGCCATTGCCCTGTCAGGGGTCAGAGAGTCACCGGACTCCCTGAGCGCGAGGATGCGATGATGGCCTCGATCACCTGCTGCGCCGCCAGCGCCGAGCGCCCGGAAACGGCAGGCTCGCGGCCATGGCGAATGGCTTCAATGAAATCTTTTAAGACGGCGCGGTGCGCGGCATGGTCGAAGGCCATCGGATCGGCGCCGCCGCCGCTGCCTTGCTGGTCTCCAAACGACAGGGTCTGGCCGTTCATGAACGCAGCTTGCAGTACCCCGGCCTCGAGGCTGGCGCTGCCCAGCGTGCCGTTGAGCTCCAGCCGCTCGGGAAATCCGGGGAAGGCCGCCGTGGTGGCTTGCAAGGTGGCCATGGCGCCGTTGGCGTAGTGCAACAGGGCGCAGGCGCAGTCCTCGCCCTCCATGGTGTGCAGCGGGCTGGTGCTGGCCAGCCCCATCACCCGCGTGGGCAGGCCGGTGTAACTGAGCAGCAGGTCCAGTGCGTGGATGGCCTGTGTGATCAGCACACCGCCGCCGTCGCGGGCCAGGGTGCCGCGTCCGGGCTCGTCGTAATAACTTTGTGGCCGCCACCAGCGCACGCTGGCCGTGGCGCTGACAAGCTGCCCCAATTCACCAGCATTGAGCAAGGCGCGCAAACTGGTGGCAGCCTGGCGCAGGCGGTGCTGCAGCATCACGGCCAGCATGACACCCTGGCTTTCGCACGCCTGGACCAGACTCCGGGCGCGTGCCATATTGATCTCCAGCGGTTTTTCCACCAGCACATGTTTGCCGGCTTGTGCCAGCCGCTGCACCAGCTCAAGGTGGGTGTTCGGCGGCGTCAGCACCAGCACGGCCTGCACGCTGGCATCTTCCAGAATGTCCTCGAGCCGGGTGGTCTTGCTGGCCCCGTGGGGCACCTGCCCCGTGGCCAGTCGTGTGGCATCGCGGGCATGCACCCACACCACTTCCGCTTCAGCGGCCAGATCTTGCAGACTCTTGAAGTGCGGGCCAGAGCCCAGCCCGGCCCCAATCACGGCCAGCCGCAAGCGGCCCGAAGGAATGCCCGGTACCTCTGCCATTCAACGCACCATGCTCGGGCTCTTGGGGTTGAACTTCCAGCCGGGCATCAGGTATTGCATGGCAATGGCATCGTCTCTGGCGCCCAGGCCGTGCTGCAGGTAAAGCTGATGCGCCTTTTCCACTTCGGCCATGTCCAGTGTTACGCCGAGGCCGGGTGCGGTTGGCACGGTGATGCTGCCGTCCACAATTTGCAGCGGCGCCTGGGTGAGGCGCTGGCCTTCCTGCCAGATCCAGTGGGTGTCAATGGCGGTCACTTTGCCCGGTGCCGCCGCTGCCACATGGGTGAACATGGCCAGCGAGATGTCGAAGTGGTTGTTGGAATGCGAGCCCCAAGTCAGGCCATTCATCTGGCACAACTGCGCCACGCGCACTGAGCCCTGCATGGTCCAGAAGTGTGGGTCGGCCAGCGGAATGTCGACCGAATGCAGCGCAATCGAGTGCGTCATTTCGCGCCAGTCGGTGGCAATCATGTTGGTGGCGGTGAGCAGGCCGGTTTCGCGGCGGAACTCGGCCATCACCTCGCGGCCGGAGAAGACGCCCTCGGCGCCACAGGGGTCTTCGGCGTAGGCCAGTGCCTCGCGGTGGTCGCGGCAGAGGCGGATGGCGTCTTTCAACAGCCAGCCGCCATTGGGATCGAGCGTGATGCGTGCCTCGGGGAAGCGCGCGTGCAATGCCTCGACGGCTTCCATTTCGTCCTCGCCGCGCAGCACGCCGCCCTTGAGCTTGAAGTCCTTGAAACCGTAGCGGGCGTAGGCAGATTCGGCCAGTTTCACCACTGCTGCCGCGTCCATGGCTTTTTCGTGACGCAGACGCAGCCAGTCGTCGGCCTGATCGGGCTCGCTCACGTAGGGCAGGTCCGTCTGGGTGCGGTCGCCCACATAAAACAGGTAGCCCAGCACGGCCACGCTCTGGCGCTGCTGGCCCTCACCCAAGAGCGCCGCCACCGGCACGCCCAGGTGCTGGCCCAGCAAATCGAGCAGGGCGCTTTCAACGGCGGTCACCGCATGGATGGCAATGCGCAGATCAAAGGTTTGCAGGCCACGGCCACCGCTGTCACGGTCGGCAAAGGCCACGCGCAAGCTGTTGAGCACGCTGTTCCAGTGGCCCAGCGACTGGCCGACGATCAGGTTTTGCGCCGCTTCCAGCGTCTGGCGGATTTTTTCGCCACCCGGCACCTCGCCCACGCCGGTATTGCCCGCGCTGTCGGTCAGGATGATCAGGTTGCGAGTGAAGAACGGGCCGTGGGCGCCGCTCAGGTTAAGCAGCATGCCGTCATGCCCGGCAACCGGGATGACGCGCATATGGGTGATGGTGGGGGTGTGGGTGGTGACTGGCATGAAGACACTCTTTTGAGATGAAAATCAGGTTGAAGTTAGCAGACATCGTACAACTGAAGAGGTCGCCTTATCAATAGGGTTAACCCCTGCCGTGCTGACGGCGACCGGCTTCGTATGTATGGCAATGGTGCGTCAATTGCGCGCCTCAAGCCGTTGTGGGCTGGGCCTTGCGCAGCCGCTCCAGGCTGTTGCTCAGGTGGGTGCGCATGGCGGCGCGCGCGGTTTCGGCGTCCTGGTTGCGGATGGCGTTGAAAATACTCTCGTGCTCGCCGTGCACCCTTTTCAGGTAGCTCAGGCGACCTTCGGGTGCGCTGCGAGGCGTGTTCACCCGGGCGCGCGGGATGATCCGGGTGCCCAGGTAAGACATCAGGTCGGCGAAATGTCGGTTGCCAGTGGCCTGGGCGATCTCCATGTGAAACTCGAAGTCCGAGGGCAAGGCGTCAGATTCGTGCGCTATGGCATCTGAAAATGCCGCTAGGGCGGTTTCCATCGTTGCCAGATTAGCCACCGTTCTGCGTTGCGCCGCGAGCCCGGCCGCTTCGCATTCTAGGCTGATGCGCAATTCAAGCAACGAGATCACATCGGCGACGGTAGAAAAGTCTTCCTCGGCGATTCGGAAGTTGCTGGTGTCGGGTGCACTGAGCGCGAATGTGCCGATGCCGTGGCGCGTTTCCACCAGCCTGGATGCTTGTAAGCGCGACAAGGCTTCGCGCACCACGGTGCGGCTGACGTCGAAGCGCGCCATGATTTCAGACTCGGTGGGCAACTTGTCGCCAGGCTTGATCAGGCCATCCCGGATGTTGCCGGCAAGATCATCAACGATGACCTGAACCAGACCGCGGGGTCGGCGGGGGCGGGCAGGCTGGGGACTAGGGGTTTTCCATGATTCCATATAAAAACGCTTGACTCGATGATTTGGGATGATCACAATTTGTACTTATCAGACAACATACAACTGACAAGTTAGTGCTGGATTCGAATGTAAAGCGATCAACCGGAAAAGTCCAGTACCTGCGCAAATTTCTTGAAATGAGTAAAAAATGACCCTGAAAGCTCATCAAACCTTGTTGCTTACCGGCGCGGCCGGCGGCTTGGGCCAGGTATTGCGCGGCCGTCTCAAGGCCAATTGCGAGGTGCTGCGCCTGTCTGATCGGTTTGACTTTGGCGTGGCCGGTGCGCATGAAGAAATCAAACTGGCAGACCTGGCCGATGCGCAAGCGGTGAATGCCATGGTGCAAGGTGTGCAGGCCATCGTGCACCTGGGGGGTGTCTCGGTCGAAAGCGCGTTCGGCCCGATTCTGCAGGCCAACATTCTGGGCGTTTACAACCTCTACGAAGCCGCCCGCCTGCATGGCGTGAAGCGCGTGGTGTTTGCCAGCTCCAACCACGTCACCGGCTTTTATCGCCAGAGCGACACCATTGACGCCAGCCATCCGCCACGACCGGACAGCCTCTACGGCGTCAGCAAGGCATTTGGCGAAGACCTGTCGCGTTTTTACTATGACCGTTACGGCATCGAGACCGCCTGTGTTCGCATTGGGTCCTCTTTTGCCGAGCCCAAAGACCGCCGCATGCTGGCAAGCTGGCTGAGCTTTGACGACCTGCACCGCCTCATCACCGCCTGCCTGACAACCCCTGTTCTGGGCCACAGCATTGTTTTTGGCATGTCGGACAACGCGGTGACCTGGTGGGACAACCGCTGTGCCCGTCATATCGGCTATGTTCCGCAAGACAGCTCCGATGTGTTCCGCGATGCGGTCTATGCGCGCACCCCGGCCCCCGACCTGAACGATCCGGTGGTCCAGTTCCAGGGCGGCGGCTTTGTGGTGGCCGGCCCGTTTGGCATGTGAGCAAATGACCATGAGCCAAGCTGAACTGGTACTCGACGCGCGTAATGGGGTTGGCGAAAGCCCGGTCTGGCACGCGGGTGAGCAGGCGCTGTATTGGGTCGATATTCCGGCGCGCACGCTGAACCGATGGACCCTGGCCAGCAACCAGGCGAGTTCCTGGCAAGCGCCGGAAATGCTGGCCTGTGTTGCAGCATCAGCCGCGGGCGGGTGGGTCGCCGGCGCCGAGAGCGGCGTGTTTGCGCTGTCACCGCAGGCTGACGGCGGCCTCGGTTTTGCGCGCTTGGCCACGGTCAGCCACGCGGCAGCGGGCATGCGTTTCAACGACGGTCGCTGTGACCGCCAGGGACGTTTTCTGGCGGGCACCATGTTGATGGCCATGGCTGCAAGCCAGGGGGAAGGCTGCATCTACCGCTACCAGGCAAACGGCGACACGCCGGGGCAACTGGTCAAATTGCTGGACGGCTTCAAGACACCCAACGGCATGGCCTTCAGCCCTGATGGCCGCACCATGTACCTGTCGGATTCTCATGCCAGCGTGCAAATGGTCTGGGCGTTCGACTATGACCCGGCCACCGGTGTGCCGTCCCGGCGCCGTATTTTTGCTGACATGAACCCGCTGCCCGGTCGCCCCGATGGCGCCGCCGTCGATGCCGAGGGTTGCTACTGGATTTGCGGCAACGATGCCGGCCTGGTGCATCGCTTCACGCCATCGGGCAAGCTCGACAAGTCGCTTGCCGTGCCGGTCAAAAAGCCCGCCATGTGTGCCTTTGGCGGTGCCCATCTGGACACCCTTTTTGTGACGTCGATTCGCCCTGATGGCGTCGATTTGTCAGACCAGCCGCTGGCTGGCGGCGTGTTTGCGCTGCGCCCTGGCGTGTGTGGTCTGCCCGAGCCCCAGTTTTCCCCTGTTCCCGTCAGTCGTTAATTCGTGTGTTTTTTTAACCTGGTCCATCAAGGAGACAACCATGACCTTCCGTAGAACCCTTCTCGCCACCGCCGCTGTGGCCACACTGTCGATGGCCCTGCCCTTCGCAGCGCTGTCGCAAACCATACTCAAGGCGGCCGACGTGCACCCGCCGGGCTACCCGACCGTGGTTGCCACTGAAAACATGGGCAAAAAGCTGGAAGCTGCCACCAATGGCAAGTACAAGATGCAGATGTACCCGGGCAGCGTGCTGGGCGATGAAAAAACCATGATCGAGCAAACGCAGATTGGCGCCATCAACGTGCTGCGTACCTCGCTGGGCCCGGTGGGTTCCGTGGTGCCGGATGTGAACGTGTTCAACATGCCATTTGTGTTCCGCGACGAAGCCCACATGCGCGCCGTGATTGACGGCCCCATCGGCCAGGAAATCCTGGACAAGATCAGCGCCAGCCCGGCCCGCCTTGTGGCGCTGGCCTGGATGGACGGCGGCTCGCGAAGCCTGTACACCAAAAAGCCGGTTCGCACCCCGGCAGACCTCAAAGGTCAAAAAGTGCGCATGATGGGCAACCCGCTGTTCGTGGACACCATGAACGCACTGGGTGGCAACGGCATCGCCATGGGTTACGGCGAGGTTTACAGCGCCCTGCAGACCGGCGTGATTGACGGGGCAGAAAACAACCCGCCCAGCATGCTGACGTCCAACCACTATTCCACCGGCGCCAAATACTATGCGCAGACCAATCACCTGATCATCCCGGAGTTGTTGGTGATGTCCAAAGTGACCTGGGACAAGCTGACACCGGCGGAGCAGGCGCTGGCCAAGAAATTCGGCCGCGAAGCCCAAATGGAGCAACGTGTGCTGTGGGACAAGAGCGTGACCGACTCGATCGCCAAGCTCAAGGCCGCCGGTGTCGAGTTCATCATGGTTGACCAAAAGCCCTTTTATGACGCAACAGCACCCGTGCGCGCCAAGTACGGTGCACCTTATGCCGAGCTGATGGGTCGCATCGCCGCCACCAAATAAGGCCAAATCGCGCAGACGCGGGCCATCAGGGCCCCGTTTGCGCGCCCGGGCCCTGATGGCCCGGGCTTGCGTATTGCGTGATTTTTATCGGGTTCCTTCATGAAGCAAAAACTGCATAACACCCTCGACCTGCTCTACCTGACCTGCATCTGGATTGCCGGCTTGTCGATCGTGGTGATGAGTCTGATCATTCCGGTGGGCGTCTTTGCGCGCTACGTGCTGGGTTTCGGGGCGCAATGGCCCGAGCCCATTGCCATCCTGTTGATGGTGATCTTTACCTTCATGGGCGCCGCCGCAGCCTACCGTGCGGGAGCCCACATTGCCGTGGCCATGGTGACCGACCGCCTGCCCCGACACCTGCAAAAGGCCTGCCGCATCATCGTCAACCTGCTCATGTTGACCATTTGCCTGTTCATGGTCGGTTATGGCACCAAGTTGTGTCTGGAAACCATGAACCAGACGCTGGCTGCCTTGCCCTGGATTCCCGTTGGCCTGACCTACATCCCGGTCCCTCTGGGCGGCTTGTTCACGCTGATCTTTGTCCTGGAGAACTTGTTTTTTGGTACCCAGTACCAGCGCGCGGTGGTCCGCTTTGACCACCAGGTTGAAGAAGCAGGCGCCTGACCATGGATTCCTTTATTTTGCTTGGCAGCTTTGCGCTGCTCATCCTCATCGGCATGCCCGTGGCTTACTCACTGGGCCTGGCCGCCTTGGTGGGCGCAATCTGGATCGACTTGCCGCTGGAGGCCGTGATGATCCAGATCTCGAGCGGCGTCAACAAGTTCTCGTTGCTGGCCATTCCTTTCTTTGTCATGGCCGGGGCCATCATGGCCGAGGGCGGTATGTCGCGTCGCCTGGTGGCGTTTGCCGGCGTGCTGGTCGGTTTTGTGCGCGGCGGGCTGGCCCTGGTCAACATTCTGGCCTCCACTTTTTTCGGCGCCATCTCGGGCTCGTCGGTGGCAGACACGGCCTCGATCGGTTCCGTCATGATTCCGGAAATGGTCAAAAAGGGCTACCCGCGCGATTTCGCCACTGCACTCACCGTCAGCGGCTCGATCCAGGCCACGCTCATTCCACCCAGCCACAACGCCGTCATTTACTCGATGGCGGCCGGCGGCTCGATCTCGATTGCGGCACTGTTCATGGCCGGCGTGCTGCCGGGCCTCTTGCTGGGCCTCACCTTGGCAGCCTATTGCCTGTACATCGCCAAATCGCGCAACTTTCCCAAGGGTGAACCCATGCCAATACGCCAGGCGCTGCGCATCGCGGTGGACGCGCTGTGGGGCCTCGCCACCATGGGCATCATCTTGGGGGGTATCCTGAGCGGTGTCTTCACCGCCACCGAATCAGCGTCCATCGCCGTAATCTGGGCTTTCTTTGTCACCATGTTCATCTACCGCGACTACAAGTGGCGCGACCTGCCCCGGCTGATGCACCGCACCGTCAAGACGGTGTCGATCGTGATGATCCTGATCGGCTTTGCCGCCAGCTTTGGCTACATCATGACCTTGATGCAGATCCCCTTGAAAATCACCACGGCACTCACCACCTTCACCGACAACCGCTACATGATCCTGCTGTGCATCAATGGCCTGCTGCTCATTCTGGGCACCCTGATGGACATGGCGGCGCTGATCCTGATCCTGACACCCATCCTGTTGCCCGTGGTGCTTGCGGTCGGCGTCGACCCGGTGCACTTCGGCATGATCATGATCGTCAACTTGGGCATCGGCCTGATCACACCGCCAGTGGGCTCGGTGCTGTTTGTCGGCAGCGCCGTTGGCAAGCTGCCGATTGAGCAGGTGGTGAAGGCGCTGATGCCCTTCTTTGCCCTGATGCTCATCAACCTGGCCATCATCACCTTTTTCCCGGCCCTGTCCTTGTGGCTGCCGCGCCTGGTGGGCGTCTGAGATGCCGGAGACCTCTGATCAGCGCCAGCCGCTGTTCGTGCGTATGCACCCGACCGACAACGTGGCCATTGTGGTCAACGACGGCGGTCTGCCGGCGGGTGCTGTGTTTGCCAACGGTCTGCGTTTGATACAGGCGGTGCCGCAGGGCCACAAGGTCGCCTTGCAGGACATCGCACAGGGCAATGCCGTGCGTCGTTACAACGTGAGCATTGGCACGGTGCTGAAAGATTTGCCCGCAGGCAGCTGGGTCAACGAGGCGGTTCTTGACATGCCGGCCGCGCGGTCGCTGGAGGCCCTGCCGCTGGCAACCGTGCAGGCGCAGGGGCTGCCACCACTCGATGGCTACACCTTTGAGGGCTATCGCAATGCCGACGGCACGGTGGGCACGCGCAACATTCTGGCCATCACCACCACCGTGCAGTGTGTTTCGGGTGTGGTTGAATTTGCTGTGACACGCATCAAGGCAGAACTGCTGCCCAAGTACCCCAATGTTGATGACGTGGTCGGCCTGGAGCACACCTATGGCTGCGGCGTGGCAATAGACGCGCCCGACGCCATCATCCCGATCCGCACCTTGCGCAACATCAGCCTGAACCCCAACTTTGGTGGCGAGGTGATGGTGGTCAGCCTGGGCTGCGAAAAGCTGCAGCCCGAGCGCTTGCTGCCTCCGGGCTCGTTTGCCGTCCGGGACGAACGCAGCGCGGGCAATGCACCGGCTGACCTCGATGTGGTCTGCCTGCAGTCCGACAACCATGTCGGCTTCATGTCGATGATTGAGTCGATCATGCAAACGGCGGCACGGCATCTGGAGCGTCTCAATAAGCGGCAGCGTGAAACCGTGCCCGCCAGCGCGCTGGTGGTGGGCGTGCAATGCGGTGGCAGCGATGCGTTTTCGGGTGTCACCGCCAACCCGGCGGTCGGCTTTTGCACCGACCTGCTGGTGCGGGCCGGTGCCACCGTGATGTTCTCCGAGGTGACCGAGGTGCGCGACGGCATCGACCAGCTCACCTCGCGGGCCAGCACACCCGAGGTGGCGCAGGCCATGATCCGCGAGATGGCCTGGTACGACGCCTACCTGGCCAAGGGTAGCGCCGACCGCAGTGCCAACACCACGCCCGGCAACAAAAAAGGCGGCCTCTCTAACATCGTCGAAAAAGCCATGGGCTCGATCGTCAAGAGCGGCAGTGCGGCCATTTCCGGCGTGTTGTCGCCGGGGGAGAGCCTGCGCGGCAAGGGCATCAGCAGCGGCCTGATCTATGCCGCCACACCCGCGAGCGACTTTGTCTGCGGCACGCTTCAACTGGCTGCCGGCATGAACCTGCATGTGTTCACCACGGGGCGCGGCACGCCTTATGGCCTGGCCGAATGCCCGGTCATCAAGGTTGCCACCCGCTCTGACCTGGCCCGGCGCTGGCACGACCTGATGGACGTCAACGCCGGCCGCATTGCCGAGGGAAGTGCCAGCATCGAGGACGTGGGCTGGGAACTGTTCCAGCTAATGCTCGACGTGGCCAGTGGCCGCAAAAAAACCTGGGCCGAACACTGGCAACTGCACAACGCCCTGGTGCTGTTCAACCCGGCCCCGATCACCTGACATCAAAACCCTCTCAAAGAACGATCACCATGACACAAGCAACCCCTTACCAACCCTTTCCCAACAGTTTCAAACGCGACTTGCTTGCAGGCAAAAAACTCATTGGCTGCTGGTCGTCACTGGCCAGCTTCATCACCACCGAAGTTCTGGGTGTGGCCGGTTTTGACTGGATCTTGCTCGACGGCGAACACTCGCCCAACGACATGGGCACTTACATCCCGCAGCTGATGGCGCTCAAGGACAGCGCCAGCGCGCCGGTGGTGCGTCCATCGACCAACAACGCGGTGGAGATCAAGCGCCTGCTGGATGCTGGCTTTTACAACTTTCTGGTGCCCTTTGTCGAAAGCGTCGAAGAGGCCCGCAGCGCCGTGGCTGCAACGCGTTACCCGCCGCAAGGCATGCGCGGCGTGTCGGTGTCGCAGCGCAGCAACCGCTACGGCACGGTGGCCGACTACTTCAAGGGTGCCAACGACCAGATGTGTGTGATGGTGCAGATCGAGAGCGTGGCCGGTGTGGCCGCTGCCCGGGACATTGCCGCGCTGGACGGCGTGGACTGCCTGTTTGTCGGTCCGTCCGACCTGGCTGCCGGCCTGGGCCATCTGGGCAATGCCAGCCACCCCGATGTGCAGGCCGCCATTACGTCGATTTTTGCCGCGGCAAAGGCTGCTGGCAAACCCGGCGGCATCCTGGCCCCGGTTGAAGCTGACGCGCGCCGCTACATGGCCATGGGTGCGAGCTTGGTGGCCGTTGGCAGCGACCTGGGCGTGTTTCGCGCGGGCACGCAAGCGCTGTGCGACAAATATCGTGGCTGATTTTTCATAAACTCAAGCGTATCCCGTCATCGCGATGGCCGCGTCCTGCACCTCGCGATGACATCATTTTTCATATCAACTGGAGCAAACAATGAGCAAATTAGGATTCGTCGGTCTGGGAATCATGGGCAAACCCATGGCGGCCCACCTCATCAAGGCCGGTCATGAGGTATTTCTGACCACGCTGAGTCAGGTGCCAGCCGAGCTGACCGCCGCCGGCGGCGTGGCCTGCGCCTCGGCCCAGGAAGTGGCGCAGCGCGCCGACATCATTTTCCTGATGCTGCCCGACACGCCCGACGTGGCCAAGGTGCTGTTTGGCGACAAGGGCGTGGCCAGTGGCTTGACCGCCGGCAAGACCGTGGTCGACATGAGCTCGATCTCGCCGATGGACACCAAGGTGTTCGCCCAAAAGATCAATGCCCTGGGCTGTGACTACCTCGACGCACCGGTGTCCGGTGGCGAAGTTGGCGCCAAAGCCGCCAGCCTGACCATCATGGTCGGCGGCCCGCAGGCCGCGTTTGACCTGGTCAAGCCACTGTTTGAATTGATGGGCAAAAACATCACGCTGGTCGGTGGCAACGGCGACGGCCAGACCTGCAAGGTGGCCAACCAGATCATCGTGGCGCTCAACATCGCCGCCGTCGGTGAGGCGCTGCTGTTTGCCAGCAAAGCCGGCGCCGACCCGGCCAAGGTGCGCCAGGCGCTGATGGGCGGTTTTGCCTCCAGCCGCATTCTGGAGGTGCACGGCGAGCGCATGATCAAGCGCACCTTTGACCCCGGCTTTCGCATCAAGCTGCACCAGAAAGACCTGGGCCTGGCGATGCAGGGCGCGCGTGAATTGGGCCTGGCGCTGCCGCAAACGGCCGGTGCGGCCCAGTTGATGCAGGTGTGTGCTGCCAACGGCATGGCCGAGCTGGACCATTCGGCACTGGTGCGGGCGCTGGAGCTGATGGGCAACCATGAGGTGGCCCGCGCCCTGTAGGAGCGGCGCCCTCGCCGCGATTGCCCTTGGGTCAGCACGATGAAAGCGAGTTCACCGTACCATCCGGCTTTCCGTTTTTGAGATTCGCCCATGTCCGATCCCAACGCCGCCACTGCTGATCCCCGCGCCCTGCTGCGCAGCCTGTTCGATGCGGCAGTCGCGGCAGCCCAGCCCGCGCTGTGCCTGCCACCGCATTTGCCGACGCCGCCCAAGGGCCGCACCATCGTCATTGGCGCCGGCAAGGCGTCAGCGGCCATGGCGCTGGCGCTTGAAGCCCATTGGCCGGGGCCGCTCGAGGGCCTGGTGGTGACACGCTACGGCTACCAGCAACCCTGCCAGCGCATCGAAATCGTTCAGGCGTCCCACCCTGTGCCCGACGCCGCCGGCCTGGCGGCATCAAAACGCATCGCCGCGTTGGTAACCGGCCTGACGGCGGATGACCTGGTGATTGCGCTGATCTCTGGCGGCGGCTCCTCACTGCTGGTGGCGCCGGGTGAGGGCCTGACGCTGGCCGACAAGCAGGCCGTCAACACCGCGCTGCTGGCCAGTGGCGCCACCATTTCCGAGATGAACTGTGTGCGTCGCCACCTGTCAAGCCTCAAGGGCGGCCGCCTGGGCGCCCTGTGCCATCCGGCAAAGCTGCTTACGCTGCTGATCTCGGACGTGCCGGGCGATGCTCCGATGGACATTGCCTCAGGCCCCACTGTGACTGATGCCACCAGCTGCGCCGAGGCGCTGGACATTATTGGGCGCTACCGCATTGAGGTCCGGGCAGCGGTGCGTGCGCTGCTGGAAAGTGGCCAGGGTGAAACCATCAAACCTGGTGATGCGCGCCTGCACAATAGTGAGGTCCGCATGATCACGGCGCCGCAAATTGCGCTGGAGGCTGCGGCCGAGGTAGCCCGCGCGGCCGGCATCACGCCCCACATTCTGGGCGACAGCCTGGAGGGTGAGGCGCGCGACGTGGCCAAAGTGCTGGCCGGCATCACACGCCAGGTGGCCCAGCAAGGCCAGCCGTTCCAGCCGCCCTGTGTGCTGCTCAGCGGCGGCGAAACCACGGTCACGATCCGCAACCCGCAAGGCACCGGCCGGGGAGGGCGCAACGTGGAGTTTTTGCTGGCTTTGGCGGTGGCGCTGGGCGACCTCGATGGCGTTTACGCTTTGGCCGGTGACACCGACGGTGTGGATGGCATCGAAGAAATTGCCGGCGCCTTGCTCACCCCGGACACCATCGCCCGGGCCTGGGCACAAGGCATGAATCCGCGCAGCTACCTGGATAACAACGACGCCCACAGCTTTTTCCAGCAACTGGGCGATTCAGTGGTGACGGGCCCCACGCTGACCAACGTCAACGACTTTCGGGCGATTCTGATTGAGCGTCATCTCTTGACCAAATAAGTACACTCGGGTGTCCACAGGGTTGGGGCTCAAGGTGGGACAGAGCCGGAGCAGATCGGCGGCACGCGCAGCGCCTGGTTTGCACTCCCTATTTCTTCAGCATGAAAGATCAAAACAATGCGCAGATGGCTGACCCGGGCAGTACGCCGATGGTTTACCTTGAGCATGAACATGATGGTGCCGCTGCTGGCGGTTGTCATCGGCGCAGCGCTGCTGTTGATCGACCCGCCGCTTTTGCAAACCCTGCGCCAAACCGTCTTTGATCAGTACCAGCGGGTCCATCCGCGCGTCTATCAGCCCGCGCCGGTGCGGATCATCGATATCGACGAGGAGAGTCTCGCCAAAATCGGGCAGTGGCCCTGGCCGCGCAGCCGGATTGCCGAACTGGTCGAGCGTCTGCGCCGGGCGGAGGTGGCTGCCATCGGCTTCGACGTGCTGTTTGCCGAGCCGGACCGCACCTCGCCGAAAGCCATGCTGGGTATCTGGAGCTTGCCTGCCAGAACGCAGCGCAGTATCGCCAGCCTGCCTGATCATGACGAACTGTTGGCCTCTGCCCTGGAGCCTGGTGGTGTGGTGCTTGGCTTTGCTCTGGAGCGCGAGGGAAGCCGGGGGGCGGACCTGCCCGCCCAGAGGTACCGCTATGTGATGATGGGTGAGCCGGCCTTGCCCTTTGCCCATGCATTCGCCAGTGCCGTGCCGTCCCTGCCCCTGTTGAGCGCTGCGGCCGCCGGCAACGGCGTGATGACCTTTGTGCCCGACAACGATGGCGTGGTGCGCCGCGTGCCGCTGCTGCTGCGTCTGGGTGATGCCCTGGTGCCATCGCTGGCGGCAGAGGTGCTGCGTGTTGGCCAGGGCGCGCAAAACTACATGGTGCGCACCTCGGAGACGCCGGGCGTCGGCATGACCGAGGTGAAGATCGGCCAATTCACGGTGCCCACAACGTCCTCTGGCGAAACCTGGGTGCATTACACCAAGCCCGTCAAGGAACGCACCATTTCAGCCTGGAAAATTCTGGCGGGTGAAATACCTGATGCAGACCTGAAGGGAAATCTGATACTGGTCGGGACTTCTGCGCAGGGCTTGATGGACCTGCGCTTCAGTCCGCTCGGCGGGGTCATGCCGGGGGTTGAGGCGCATGCGCAGATGCTCGAGCAGGTGCTCACCGACAGCTACCTTTATCGGCCGGCCTGGGCCAATTCGATCGAGGCCCTGACCATCATTGTCGGCAGCATGACGCTCGGCATCCTTGGCCTGGTCACGGGTGCGCTGGCCTCCGCGCTGCTCACGCTGGCGGTGATCGCCGGCATCATCTGGGGCGGCTGGGTGGCCTTTATCGACCACCAGTTGTTGCTCGACCCGGTCACGCCGTCGCTGGGCATTTTCAGCGCCTTCCTCCTGTCAAGCCTGATGCACCACTTCTCCAGCGAGCGGCGCCAGCGCTTTGTCAAACAGGCGTTTTCCCGCTATGTGTCGCCCAATCTGGTGAACTATATCGTGGACCACCCGGGAGAACTTGAACTCGGTGGCAAGCGTCAGGAATGCAGTTTCATTTTTACCGATCTGGCTGGTTTCACCAGCCTGATGGAAAAAATCGACCCAGCTGACGCGGTTGTGCTGCTCAACGCTTATCTGGATGAAATGATCGCCATTGCATTTCAATTTAACGGCACGCTCGACCGGATCGTGGGCGACGCGGTGGCCATCATGTTTTCGGCGCCGGTGCACCAGCCCGACCACCGGCAACGCGCTTTGAACTGCGGACTTGCCATGCAGCGCTTCGCCGCCAAGTATTCGGATGATTTGCAGACCAGGGGGGTCCCCTTTGGCCTCACCCGCATCGGAATCCATACCGGCGAAGTGATCGTCGGCAATTTTGGTGGTTCGACCATTTTTGACTACCGTGCGCTCGGCGACCCGGTCAACACCGC
This sequence comes from Rhodoferax sp., assembly GCA_011391545.1. GTDB lineage: Bacteria > Pseudomonadota > Gammaproteobacteria > Burkholderiales > Burkholderiaceae_C > Rhodoferax. The sequence continues at coordinate 8,852 of JAABQI010000296.1, read as the reverse complement.
GTCGCGGCTTGAAGCCGTCAACAAGCACCTGGGCACGCGGGTTTGCGTGTCAGAGGCCACCCTGTCCGGCTGCACCGGGGTGGTCACCCGTCCGGTGGGGCGACTGGTGCTCAAAGGCAAGTCCAAACCGCTGATGGTGTTTCAGCCCATCCACGAAGGGCTGGAAATTCCGGGGGCACCGCTGGTCGATCCCCAATATGCCGCTGCCTATGCCCTGCTGACGCAGGACCCGGTCGCGGCACGCGCCGCTTTTGAGCAACTGGCACAAGAGCGCCCGACCGATCCGCTGGTGAATTTGCACCTGCGCCGCTTGCAGAACAACCAGACCGGCGACCTGATCGTGATGACGGAAAAGTAAAGGCCCGCAGGGCAGATCAACGCAAAGTCACTTCACCGCGGCGGTTGCGCGGCTCGGAGGTGTTGTCAGGGGTGGCAACCTCAAGCGTGCGCTCGCCGTAAGACTCGACGGTGAGGGTCAAGTCTTTGAGTCCGAGTTTCTGGAAATGTTTGGCCAGGGTCTGCGCCCGCTTGAGACCCAGGGCATCGTTGCGCTTGGCATTGCCCGTGGTGTCAGTGTGCCCGATCAGCCAGATGTCCATGGCCTGGCGCGCACGCGCCTTGGCCAGCACGCTGGGCAGCAGCGCCCTGGATTCCCGGGTCAGCTGGGTGCTTCCCTTGTTGAAATAAAAGACGAATTTCTCAGGGATGGGAGGACGTGCAGCGATGGCAGAGCCGAAATCGGCCTTTACCTTTTCTGCGCTCACTTCTATCGGGTTCGGGGTACTGCCATCCAGAGAAACTGCCTGGCCTGCCTTGGTCAGAACCTGTTCGCCCTGTTGGCCCTGCACCATGACCCGGCCAATACTGCCGTCCGGACTCGGGATCAGCACCACATAAGAGCCCGGGCCTTTGGTTGCATACCGGGCCTTGATGGCCTCAACAGTGTCCACCACGGTCGTTTCCTGCGGGCACAAATCGGCCGGGTCAATAGCGGCACGGTCCTGGCCTGCCTCGGATGCGATGGGCACATCGGCACGCTGCACGCCCAGCGCCGCCACCAGATGGCCCATGCCGGCCAGCGTGCGCGCCTGCGCAGTCGCCTGGTTATGACGGGCATTGATGTAGGCGCGGCTGGCCTCATAGAATTCTTTTTGGCTGTCCAGCACATCCAGCAGGGAGCGCTGGCCAATGTCGAACTGCTGGCGGTAGGCTTCGCGCGACTTTTCTGAAGCCAGCCGGTGTTGGTCCAGATAGCGCTGCTGCTCGGCCAGGCTGCGCACGTCGCTGTAGGCGATGGTCAGCGTCTGGCGCACATCGCGGCAGGCTTTTTCCTGCAGGTCGCGCGCCTGGGCCTGCTGGTCCTGCGCCTGGCGCTTTCTGGCACTGTCGGCGCCGCCGCGGTAAAGGTTGTAGTTGAGGACCAGCTCAAGCCCCCTGAGTTCCGTCGTGCCCAAGTCACCCGACAGATTTTCGTCCCGGCTCACGTAGCCTCGCAGGTCCACGCGCGGCATGAAAGCGGCTTGCCGCGTGCTAACGGCCTGTTGGTAGGCGCGGGCGTTTTCCAGGGCCGCGTTCAGGGTGGGGCTGCTCGCCAGGCCCTGTTGCAACAGCGCTTCGGTGCTGGCCGGCATGCTGCCCATATTCATGGTTTCGGGCAGGCTTGGCAGCTTGCCGGGGGGCTTTTCGCCGACCACCCGCAGATAGCGCGCGCTGGCGTCGTGCAGGCTGGTCAGCTCGGTCAACAGGTTGGTCTCCGCCAGTGCCAGGCGGCCGCTGGCCTGTTCAACGTCGGCGCCGCGACCTACGCCGCCCCTAGCGCGCTCTTCGACCAGCTGCGCGGACTGCTTGTGCTCGACGTAGTTCTGTGTGGCAGCTTCCACCTGTTCCTGAAAACGCACCACATCGACATAAGCACGCACGGCTTCAAGGGCGGTGGTCTCGGAAATTTCTGCCAGCTCGTAATAGCGAACGAGTTTGGCATAGCCCAGGCGCTTGACCTCGCTGGGCGTGAACAGGCCGTCAAACAGCATCTGGTTGAGCGTGAGCTGGGCGCTGTTGATGTCGTAGCTGCCGTAATCCCTGGAGGGGGTGGTGCGGCTCTCGGTGCCCACCGAGGCGTTCAGATCAAGCTGGGGAAAATAACCGGCGCGTGCGCTGGCCTGTTCCTGTCCGGCGGCCTTGAAGCCGTTCCAGCGTGCCTGCACTTCAGGATTGGTCAACACCGCCTGACGCGCGGCTTTGACCAATGTTTCGGGTAGCGCCTGGGCTTGCGCACCGCAGCAGCCCAGCAGGGCCAGTGTCAATAATGTCAACTTTGCTTTGGCAATCATGCGAGCCCTTGAGAAGCTTTTTTGTGTCCGGACAGTTCAGTTAGCTCAGTTGGCTGCGACAGTCTGGTCCACGTTGAGCAGAAACTGGGTGCCGCGCACACCAATGGTGCCGGTGGGGGTCTTGACGGTGACGGCTTCCGGCTTGAGCTTGGCAATCAGGCCGGAGACATAATTCAGGCTGCCCTTGTCCAGCCGGGTGCCCAATTTGAGCTGGCCCTGTGCCGGCTCAAAAAGATATTCATCGACGGTCATTTCAGTGTCAGGACCGAACGACATCAAGGTGTTGTCCTTGAATGTCACGCCCAAGTTGGCGGCCTTGGCGGTCTTGAGCTGGCTGCCCAGATGCACGTCGGTGCCAACCTTTGCCTTGACACGTTGCCCGGTCGTAATGACCCAGGCGTCCCCGCTCACGGTCTTGACCGTGCCAACTTTATCAGCCTGGGCATGGGACAGGCTTGTGGCACAGGTCAGCGATGAAACCATCACTGCCGCCAGAACTTGCCGTAGGTTCGTGTTCATTTTTATCCACTCCTTGAAAACTGCGTTTGTAACCGAATGTAATCATCTTTGCAAAACAAATTTGTAAAGTGGTCTCTGGCCCATTTTTGGTGCATTGGCCCGGGGTCAGACAACGTGTTTCAGATCGTTTGGATGCTCAACGAGCAAGTTTTGGGCCAGTGCCAGAAGTGCCTCTTTGCGCGACACCGCAATTTCGGCACAGGCGTGAATGGTGGCGCGCAGCATGTCGCGGTCCAGCGTCTGCAAAAATGCAAGTGGCGTCAAATGACCGTCAAACATGAATTGCGCCTGCGCCAGCGCCTGCTGGGTGCCGTGGTGGCCCAGCGACTGATAGACGAATTCCGTCAATGGTGAGGCCGTCAGGTCGTTGATGGATTCAAGGATGTGTTCATTTTCAAACAGGGTGACCAATTCGGCGTTGACAGGCTTTCCCGTGGGCGCTGGTGGAAGCAAATCTTCGATCTGGTCCGATCCGCCATCAGCATGCGTGCTGTCGCCCAGAAAAATGCCAATAGGACAATCGGTCCCGGTGCTCAGGGCCAGCGCCTCGATGATGGCCATCGAGGTCAGGATGGCAGCCAGATAATCACGCGAAAACGCAATGTTCTTTTTCACCACCGCGACCATACCGCGCATGGCAGCGGCGTCAGGATCGTCGTCATAACTCTGGCAGACATACTCGGGATTGAGGTTCCTCAAGAAGGCGTCCATGCGCATCAAGGCGCCCCGGTACTCATGAATGGAGCAAAAGCTCAGGGCCGCAAAATGGGACATGGACTCTTCGACCAGCAACAAGGTGTTGGACAAGCACCGGCCCGGGTTGGCTGCGGTGAATCCGGAAAGGTCCCGGTTGGCAAAGATGACCGCATCCGTGACAACCGTCTTCACGAAACTGACCGTCTGCTGGTCGGAGAAGGGCGGTTCAGCCGTGCGCCGGCTGCAGTGGGCCTGGATGCGTTGCGCCAGCGCCTGGGCCGCTGTCTGCCCGCTAGCGTTGGGTGCCCTGAAGGGAATCGTCATCTCGATGCAGGCCAATATGGCGATCAGTTGCGCATCATTCAGATGGCGCTGGAGAAGGCGTGCTGCCAGGGCAGCACTGAGAAATTCATTCATGCCCCTTTGCTGAGGCAGGATCTGTCCAGGTGCAAATCCAAAAATGCTGGCACACAGGGCAACGGCCTTGTCGTGCGGCTCGATCTCGCGCAGTAGCAATGCGCCATTTTCAGATTGCGTGACGCCATCAAGTAGCGCTGCCGTCTGCCCCGATAACCCGCCGTCAAGCTGACAGTACACCACATCATGAAAAAGCGCCGCCAGCACCTGAGCCGGCTTCATGCCTTGGCTCAGGTGCAAAACATGCTTGGTGGTGTGGAAGGCCCGTTTTTTGCCACTCATGGCAGACTGGACCAGAATGGCCAGTCGCTCCACCTCCGGCATGGGCACGGGGACCGACAAGGCCTGGAATGCCTCGTCGAACAAAATAATAATGCGGTTGATCGTTGCGATAGCCACGCTGTGTTGCTCCTCGGTTCATCCCGAACAGCCTGTTGGCTGACCGGAGTGTGCGCATTTGAACACGAACAGGAGCTCGCCTGAGAGGGCCCCGTTCCCCATGACTACAACAGGGCAATGCTGCGCTGCGGTAACATCGCCAGCCAGCCAGATCTTGCCTGTGACAGGCCAAAAATGCCCGCGATCGCTGCTACCAGACACTTTGATGAATGCCCCCACACAGCTCAGCCACTTGTTCCCTGCTGGCGCCATTGCGCAGCATGGGCCCGAACGCATCCGCGAAATTCCATACAACTACACCTCGTTTTCAGACCGCGAAATCGTCATTCGGCTGCTCGGGGCACCGGCCTGGGAATGGCTCAACAGCTTGCGCGAAGAGCGTCGTACCGGCCGCTCGGCCCGCATGTTGTACGAAGTCTTGGGCGACATCTGGGTGGTGCAGCGCAACCCTTATCTGCAGGACGACCTGCTCGACAACCCGAAGCGCCGGGTTTTGCTGGTTCAAGCCCTGCAACACCGACTGCATGAAATTGAAAAGCGCCGCACCCCGGCCGACGACCCCGAGCGCGATGCGCTGGTAGGGCAGTTGCTCGCCTCGGCAGGGCAGGCCGTGCAAGCCTTCGATGCCAATTTTGTCGAAACGGCCACCTTGCGCCGCCAGGCCCAAAAGGTGCTGGCCAGATTGACGGCCAAAGACAACATCAAGTTTGACGGCCTGAGCCGCGTCAGCCATGTGACCGACGCCACCGACTGGCGCGTGGAGTACCCTTTTGTGGTGCTCACACCCGATACCGAAGCCGAGATGGCGCATCTGGTCAAAGGCTGCATCGAGCTGGGCCTGACCATCATTCCGCGTGGCGGCGGCACGGGTTATACCGGCGGTGCCATTCCGCTGACCTGGAAGAGTGTGGTCATCAACACCGAAAAGCTCGAAGCCATGACCGAGGTTGAAATGCGCCAGCTGCCGGGTCTGACGCATGAAGTCGGCACGGTCTGGACCGAGGCCGGCGTGGTGACCAGTCGCGTGGCGCATGCGGCCGAGCGCGCGGGTTTTGTCTTTGCGGTCGACCCGACCTCGGCCGATGCCTCTTGCATTGGCGGCAACATTGCCATGAATGCCGGCGGCAAAAAAGCCGTTCTGTGGGGCACCTCGCTGGACAACCTGGCGAGCTGGCGCATGGTGACGCCGCAGGCCGAGTGGCTGGAGGTGACCCGCCTGAACCACAACATGGGCAAGATCCATGATGTGGACGTGGCCAGCTTCGAGTTGCAATATTTCAAGGCCGACGGCAAAACGCCGATTCGCAAAGAACAACTGGACATTGCTGGCAAATCCTTTCGCAAGGAAGGCCTGGGCAAGGACGTGACCGACAAGTTTCTGAGCGGCCTGCCCGGCATTCAAAAAGAGGGCTGTGACGGCCTGATCACCAGCGCGCGCTGGGTGGTGCACAAAATGCCCAAGCACACGCGCACCGTGTGCCTGGAGTTTTTTGGCAATGCCAAGGACGCCGTGCCCAGCATCGTCGAGATCAAGGACTTCATGTTTGCCGAGCAAAAGCGCTCGGGCGTTCTGCTGGCCGGGCTGGAGCATTTGGATGACCGCTACCTGAAAGCCGTGGGTTACACCACCAAAAGCAAGCGCGGCGCCGCCTTGAGTGGCGGCGGTGTACCCAAGATGGTGCTGTTTGGGGATATCGCCGGCAACGATGCCGACGAGGTGGCGCGGGTCACCAGCGAGGTGGTTCGCATTGCCAACTCGCGCAGCGGTGAGGGGTTCATCGCCATCAGCCCCGAGGCGCGCAAGAAGTTCTGGCTCGACCGCAAGCGCACGGCGGCCATCAGCCGCCATACCAACGCCTTCAAGATCAACGAGGACGTGGTGATACCGCTGCCGCGCATGGCGGAGTACACCGACGGCATCGAGCGCATCAACATCGAACTGAGCTTGCGCAACAAGCTGGCGCTGTGCGATGCGTTGCAAGATTTTTTTACCCAGGGCCATCTGCCCGTGGGCCGACAGGACGATGCCAGTGACATCAGCGCCGAAGAGCTGCTGGAAGACCGCGTGGCGCAGGCGCTGGCCTTGATTGCCGAGGTGCGCACACTGTGGGCTGGCTGGCTGCGCGACGTGGCACCGCTGTTTGCCCAGCTGCAGGACCATTCCTTGCGCGCCAGCTGGAAAACCCAAATCCGCCAGCCCTTGCAGCAGATTTTCAGTGGTGTCGCGTTCGAGCCGATTCTGAAGGAGTGCAACGCCATTCACCAGCGCGTGCTCAAGGGTCGCGTGTGGGTGGCTTTGCACATGCACGCCGGTGACGGCAATGTGCACACCAATATCCCGGTCAACAGCGACGACTACGACATGCTGCAGTCGGCCCACGGTGCGGTCAAACGCATCATGGCGTTGGCGCGCAGCCTCGACGGCGTGATTTCGGGTGAACATGGCATTGGCATTACCAAGCTGGAGTTTTTGAGCGATGCCGAACTGCAGCCGTTCACCGACTACAAGGCCAAAGTCGACCCAGAGGGACGATTCAACAAGGGCAAGCTGCTGCGTGCCGGGCCGACGGCCGGCAGTTTGTACGCCGACCTGACCAACGCCTATACCCCCAGCTTTGGCCTGATGGGGCATGAGTCATTGATCATGCAGCAGTCTGACATTGGCGCCATTGCCGACAGCGTGAAAGACTGCCTGCGCTGCGGCAAATGCAAGCCGGTGTGCGCCACGCATGTGCCGCGCGCCAACCTGCTCTACAGCCCGCGCAACAAGATTCTGGCCACCTCCCTGCTGGTCGAAGCGTTTCTTTACGAAGAGCAAACGCGCCGGGGTGTCAGCATCAAGCACTGGCAGGAATTCGAGGACGTGGCCGACCACTGCACCGTGTGCCACAAGTGCCTGAGCCCGTGCCCGGTCAACATCGACTTTGGTGATGTCTCGATGAACATGCGCAACCTGCTGCGCAAAATGGGCAAGAAGAGCTTCAGGCCGGCCGGGGCGGCAGCCATGTTCATGTTGAACGCGACCAACCCCGAGACCATCAAGCTGGCGCGCTCGGTGATGGTCAACGTGGCCATCAAGGCGCAGCGCCTGACTGCCGACGTGCTGAAGGTGATGGGCCGCAGGCAGACCAAGGCGCCGCCGGCCACGCTGGGCGCCGCGCCGATCAAGGAGCAGGTGATTCACTTCATCAATAAGAAGCTGCCCGGTGGCCTGCCCAAGAAGACCGCGCGCGCCTTGCTCGACATCGAGGACAAGGACTACGTGCCGATCATTCGCAACCCCAAAACCACCACGGCCGAGACCGAGGCGGTGTTCTACTTTCCGGGGTGCGGCTCGGAGCGCCTGTTCAGCCAGGTCGGGCTGGCCACGCAGGCCATGTTGTGGCACGCCGGAGTGCAAACGGTGCTGCCGCCAGGTTACCTGTGCTGTGGCTACCCGCAGCGCGGCGGCGGCCAGTTTGACAAGGCCGAGAAGATGATCACCGACAACCGCGTGCTGTTCCACCGGGTCGCCAACACGCTCAATTACCTCGACATCAAGACCGTGGTGGTGAGCTGCGGCACCTGTTATGACCAGTTGCAGGGCTACAAGTTCGAGGAGATCTTTCCGGGTAGTCGCATCATCGACATCCATGAGTACTTGCTCGAAAAAGGCATCACGCTGGCCAACGCCGGGGCGTTTCTGTTCCACGACCCCTGCCACAGCCCGATGAAATTGCAGGAACCGCTCAAGACGGTGAAAGCCTTGCTGGGTGACAACGTGATCCAGTCGGAACGCTGTTGCGGCGAGTCGGGCACGCTGGCCTTGAACCGTCCCGACATCTCGACCCAGGTGCGTTTTCGCAAGGAAGAAGAAATCCTCAAGGGCGAAGCGCAGTTGCGCCAGATCCCGGGTGTGGGCGCCAAGGACAACATCAAGATGCTGACCTCCTGCCCGGCGTGCTTACAGGGCCTGAGCCGGTTCGGCGAAGACCTGCAAAATGGTCTGATGGAAGCGGACTACATCGTGGTGGAAATGGCCAGGCAGATCCTGGGCGAACAATGGATGCCTGATTACGTCAGGCTGGCCAACGACGGTGGCATCGAGCGGGTGCTGGTTTGAATGAAATGACGACTTTAAAGAGGTGACACAACATGGCAGGTTTACAAAGCGGCGCACCAGCGCCAAAAGACATCACGGTGCACAGCCAGTCGCGCGTGCTGGAAATCAGTTTTTCTGACGGCGCGGAGTTCCGCATCCCGTTCGAGTTGATGCGTGTCTATTCGCCGTCAGCCGAGGTGGCGGGACACGGGCCGGGCCAGGAAACCCTGCAGACCGGCAAGCGCGACGTCACCTTGACGGGGCTGGAGCCGGTGGGCAACTACGCCGTGCAGCCCTCGTTTTCAGATGGCCATGACACGGGTATTTTTTCCTGGGACTATCTCTATTTTCTGGGCTCGCAGCAGGACAAGCTATGGGCCGACTACAACGCGCGGCTGGTTGCGGCGGGG
>JAABQI010000284.1 GCA_011391545.1 Rhodoferax sp. | reverse complement strand
AAGCTCGGCCGCCTTGGGCGCCGTGGGTGCCGCCCTGACCGCCTGCGGTGGCGGCGGTAGTGAGCCAGCACTGGGCGCGGTGGAGTCCGCCAGTCTCACCGATGCAGCGAAAGCCAGGCCCAGCCCTTCCACCACCGTCAAGTCACGCGTGATCGTGATCGGCGGGGGCATGGGTGGCGCGACAGTGGCCAAGTACCTGCGCCTGTGGGGTGATGGGATCGCTGTGACCTTGGTTGAGCGCATGCCCACCTACGCCTCGAACATCATGAGCAGCATGGTGCTGACCGGCCAGCGCACCATGAGCAGCCTGACGTTCAAGTACGACGCGCTGCGCAGCAACTACGGCCTCACCACGGTATTTGGCGATGTGGTCGCCATCGACCCGGTGGCCGTCAAGGTGACGCTGGCCGATGGCACCGTGCTCACGGCCGACCGCATCGTGATGGCGCCCGGCATTTCGTTTGACACGGTGGAAGGGCTGGGCAACTCCAATATGATGCCCCACGCCTGGCAGGCTGGCCCGCAAACCTCATTGCTCGCCAGCCAGCTTGCGGCTCTGCCCAGTCGCGGTGTCGTGGTGATGACCATCCCGAAGGCGCCTTACCGCTGCCCGCCCGGCCCGTACGAGCGCGCCTGCCTGGTCGCCGACTGGCTCAGGGTGAAAAAGCCCGGTTCCAAACTCATCTTGCTGGATGCCAACCCTGGCATCGTGACCGAGGTGGACAACTTTACCAACGCGTTCATGGGTCTGCATGGAGGCGTGATCGAGTACCACACCAATGCCGAGGTCACGCAGGTTGACCCGGCCACCATGTCGCTCTTCACCACGGCCGGCACGATGCGCGGTGACGTCATCAACATGATTCCAAGGCAGCGCGCCGGGGCGCTCGTGGCCACAGCGGGGCTGAACAACGCGACCGAGGGCCGCTTTGCAGGTGTCAATGTGTTGAGCTACGCCAGCACCGTGTCCGGCGCGGAGAAGGTTCACATCATCGGTGACGCCAGTGCCACCACCCAGCCCAAGGCCGGCCACATTGCCAACCAGGAAGCCAAGGTCTGCGCCGACGCCATCAGCCGCATCCTGTCGGGTGGCTCGCCTGACCCGGTACCGGTGACCAACTCGGCCTGCTACTCCACCATCACCATGAGTCAGGCCTCTTGGCTGACCGCGGTGTTCCGGTACAACCCGGGTACGTCGACCATGATGCCGGTGGCCGCCAGCTCTGCCGCCTCCGCAGGCTGGAACAGTGACAGTTTTCAGGAAATGAGCATTTGGTTCAACGCGCTGATGGCGGATTCGTTCGCCTGAAATACCTGCAAATTTTCGGTGGCGAATCGCCCGGGGAGGTGATGCGGGCAAGGCACTTGGCCACAGTGTAAGGTGCCACACAGACCATTTTCTCTGATCAGGCCAGAATGTGACCATCGGACGCGCCACGCTGCCGATTGCACGTCTAGAAGGCCTCTCTCCATGAAAAAGTCACGCACTCCCGAATCGTCTGAAAGCACCCGACCCGCCAAGTCCTTGACGAAAGTACTAAAAGACAGTGAGCATGTGCATGGCATCGTCAAAGAGTCTGCTGACGAACTGGCGTCGGTCAACTCGGTTCTTAATGAAGGGTTTTCAAATCAGAACCACCTGCCTGAAGTGGAGGCGGCTCTTGAAAAAAGCGAAGCCGTTGAAGATAAAGTGCAGGACGCGTCGGAGAAACTGACACGTGTGAATCGGGCTTTGAAAAAAGGGATCAAGGACCTCCACCTCATGGAGCATGAGCTGGTCAAGGTCATGGACAAGCAAAAGGAAGCCCTTCATGCATCGCTCCATGATGCCTTGACCGGTTTGCCGAATCGCTTGTTATTTAAAGATCGCCTGGAGCACGGAATGGAGCAAGTCAAACGGCACGGCTGGACTTTGGCCGTGATGTTCCTGGACCTTGATCAATTCAAAACGATCAATGACACCTATGGTCACGCCGCAGGCGATGCTGTTCTGCTGACGATTGCCAAGCGCCTCAAAGAAACTGCGCGCAGCGACGATACGATCAGCCGCCATGGCGGCGACGAATTTTTGTATCTACTGACGGAAGTCAATGAAGTTCAAGATGCGGCCATCGTTGCGAAAAAAATCATCAAAGCACTTCAAGTTCCGTGTGACACCAGCGTCGGTGCACTGAAGGTCAAGACCAGTATTGGCATCTCGATGTATCCGAGCGATGGCACCACGGTAGATGCCTTGATCATGAGTGCTGATTTGGCAATGTACCGGGCCAAGCAAAGCAAGTCTGGCTATGCCTTTGCGAGTGACAACCCCACGCCGTAGTCTGGAAGCATTGGTCTGATGAGGTCGCCACAGTCTTTGTCACTAGGGTGATGTCAAGTAAGGTTATTGACTACTGAAAAAAACTGGAGCAGAATTTCCCCGTGACCGAGTTTTCACCCTCGGTGAAGGAGCCCCGTAGATGACCATAGACCATACTTACGCTCACCACTGACTGACGGTTTGCCGTCATGACGCTTCCCATACTTGAGGAAGCACCTGAAAAGGGCAGGGTTCGTTATGAACTCTGCCCTTTTTCATTGGGCTGACCCGTCCTGCTAGCCCGACCTGCCGTTGCGCGGCCCAAGAAAGTACCACAGCAGCAGACCCAGAACGGGCAGCAACACCACAGCGATGATCCAGATCAATTTTTTCTCGTTGGATACCGAGCTCTGCAAAATGTTGAGAATGGCCCAAATGTCCCCAGCGAGCACCAGCACGCCAATGAGTCCGTTGTATCCGAAGTTCATCATTCCATGTTCCTTTTGTTTGCGGTCGAAGTCGTCAATGCGTGAGCATCAGCCAATATAGCTTGAATAGCCGACCCGTCGTGTTGACAATCAGCAGCGCCAGCGAAAAAATGCCGCTCATGAATAACATCGTTGTACGCTACGTTGACGGCCGGGTTGCCAAAGGCACCACGAACAATTTTCTTCCGACCAAGGATCGATTCAACCTGTTGCTGGATGGCAGCGCACCCGGTACCCACACGCAGGAAATTCTGGTCCAGGACCTCAAGGCGGTTTTCTTCGTCAATGATCTGGCCGGTAGTCCAACACACAGCGAAAGTAATCAGTTCAAGCCTGGCAAGCCGGTTTTTGGGAGGAAAATTCACGTGGTCTTCAAGGACGGCGAAATCATTGTCGGCACGACGCAAGGTTACCAACCTGGGCGGGTGGGTTTTTTCGTGATCCCGGCCGATGAAGAGTCGAACAACAGCCGCTGTTTTATTGTGACCGCCGCCACGCAGCAGGTCTCTCTGTTGTAGGCAGTTTTTGCGGCGCCATTCAACGGCCAAATCCCAGATGCCCCAATGTGTTTGGGCTGCCGGGAAAATCAAGATGTTGAACCAAACTGGTCGCGCTATAGTGCACCAAGCGACTGACCCAATGCACCAGGCAACGAAAGACCACCATGGCTTACCCACCCGAATTCCTCAAGCTTGTCGACAAGTTCATCGACCTTGCCAACCAGTTGGCCGAAGGTGGTCAGGATGGCGAAGTCAGCGCCGCCATAATGTTTGCCGCTGGCCGTTACAACGCCTTCAACTTCCTGTCCAATGATGGCACTGACGAAGACCAGGAGAAAGCGGTGGACTTTTATGTCTCTGAATACCGAAAGGCCATTGTTTCAAACCTGCAGGGGGTTGTCGGGCCCGTGGTGAAGCCGCATGGGTAGGCGCCATGAATCCTGCCAAAGTTAAACGTGACCAAGTACATCGGCTGACAGACCTCCCGAATATCGGTCCGGCAATGGCCAAAGACCTCGAACTGATCGGAATCAACAGGCCGGAACAGCTCGTGGGCCAAGATCCAATGCAACTATATGAGCGGCTTGGTCTTGAGCGTGGCGTCAGGCAAGACCCTTGCGTTTTGGATACGTTCATCTCCATCACGCGCTTCATGAGTGGCGACGAGCCACGGCCCTGGTGGGCATACACCAGGAAGAGGAAGCGACTGTACAACTTGATTTGAACCGATGGCCATCACGCTGCCCCGATAGCACCGGTGACGAATGGCCGCCATGGCTTACAGCTATCCACACGCTGAAGGATGTGTGAAGTCTTTCCGATTTCCCAAGCAATAACTCAGCGAGCAATCAATAGCCTCCAGGAGGTCGAACAATTTGTAGGGTTTGGTCAGGTACCGATAAAACCCAGCTTGCAGACCCGCTTGAATTTGTGCCGAGTATGCGTCCGACGATACGGCTATGACGGGAATATGCGATGTCATGGGATTCCCACGCAAGCCCTTCAATACCTCGCTGGCGCAAATATCTGAAAGCGCCGTGTCCAACACGACAACCTCCGGCAGAGAGGTGCCTGCCAGCTTCATGCCTTCCATGCCATTGACGGCTGTCATCAGATTCAAGTCGTCGCGCCTGGCGATCAATTGCGTCATAAGCTGCATGTTGACCTTGTCGCTGGCAATGACCAGCAAGGTGCGCCCAGAAGCTGGTTTGGAAATCAAATCAATGGAAGGCCTCCTTGGCGAACAGTTTGAACAACTCCGTTCCAGCCAATTATGGGCGCGCTACTGCACCGAGGCCGGGGAAGCAGGGGGCAAAAATGTAAGTGATTGTGTGGTTCAAATGCTGACCTTTCACTGGAGCGCCCCGCCATATCCCTGATGCCTCAAACGGACCAATGCAGAACCCAAAGAACGTCAATGCCAACGGCGGAGCATGAAAAAATGCCCCTGCAAGTTCTCACAAGGGCCTGATTCATTTGGAGTTTCCGGCTCGTCGACCTGGGCTCGAACCAGGGACCTATGACTTGATCGTGTGTTGGCAGTCATCCCAGGGCAGTACATCGCAGCCGCAATCTGCCACGTCACTCCCCGACGTTGAAGGCGTATTGGCAGCAGTCGGCAGCGAGCACTTTGGCTTTGCAATTTTCGGGGCACCGCCCGACACATTCATGGCCGCCTCCATGCTTGGGATCCAGCGCGAAAACGGTGTGAGATCAGCGACATCAACGATGTACCAACACTTTTTGGCAGCATCCCAGCGCGCACCGAGGGCTTTGGCTGCATCTTTTTCTGCGAAGGGTGTGACCAGATTGATTCTCATGCGCAGAATTATCCTTGCTTGTCTCGCCGTCGCCTGGCGCGCAAGCTCAATGCCGAAGCAGGTTCACCGCTCGCAAAGCCGCATACCCAATCAACAAACCTGCGCAATCCGCCACCCAGTCCAGCCAATCGCCATACCGCCAGCCGCTAAGGTGTTGCATCACTTCAATGGCGATGCCGAACACCACCAGACCCAGCATCACCCGGCGCGCCTGTCGTGCATAGCCCATCAGCCCGAAGCAGGCCAAGGCGGCAAACCCAAGCGCGTGCTGGGCTTTGTCCCAAAAGCGGAAGGTCGATGGAATGCGCTCGGCAGGCATGAGCGAAAGCCACAGTGTGGCCAGCACCAGTACCCAGAACGCCGCCCTCCAGGGCCTGTCGTCAGTCATCACCATCATCATCACCATCAGGTATCACTGCATCGGCCACAGCGCCGACGGCCTTGGCCGTGACTTTGACCCCGGTCGCAACCACCGTGACTGCGGCATCGGCAACAGCCACCACGGCACAGGCCTGCAGGGAAAGAGCGAAGCACACAGCAAGCAACCCTCGGCCAAGCGAGTTGGATGACGGCCATGGCCATGGCCAGTAACTGAGAGCGTGTTCATTCATTTCAGGCAACGTGTTGTAACAGTTCAAACGAACCAATGCAGAACCCAAAGAATACCGACAGACCAATCCAGACAATAAAAAAAGCCCCTGCAATTTCTAACAAGGGCTTGATTCGTTTGGATTTTTTGGCTCCTCGACCTGGGCTCAAACCAGGGACCTAAGGATTTACAGCACAGGTCACCCGAACCTATGCGCGTTGAAAGATCAGGATTTTAAAGGTGTTTTCCGTCGCGGTTCGCCCCTGTTTTGGGATGCCGAACCGCCAACTTGTCCGCAGTGTGTTGGCAAAGCTCGCCCGATCGTGATGTTGTTCAATCAAAAGATCATGTCCGCAATGGCCAAACCGGTGGCAACAGACACTATTGTGGCCACCAAGCCTGGAATCATGAACGAGTGGTTCAGCACGTAGCGCCCGATTTTTGTGGTGCCTGACAGGTCAAAATTGATGGCGGCGATCAGCGAGCCGTAGGTCGGGATGAAGAAGTAACCATTGACTGCCGGGAACATGCCGATCAGGAACTGCGGAGGAATCCCCAAGACAACGCCAAGCGGCATGAGCGCCCGGGTGGTGGCCGCCTGGCTGTAGAGCAACACCGACGCCAGGAACAAACCGAAGGCAAACGTCCATGGCGCCACTTTCGCCCATTCACCAATGGCGGGAATGATCAAGTCCTTGTTGGCCGAGATGAAGCTGTCGCCGAGCCAGGCCAGTCCAAAAATGCCGATCACGGCAACCACACCCGCACGCAAGGTTGCTGTTTTTGGGACCTCGTCGACGGGTACTTTTGTCACCAGCAGCATGATCGCAGCGATGGACATCATGATGATCTCAATGACGATGGGCATCGACAGCGGGCTTTTCGCACCGGGAAGTTGCCTCATTTCCGGGAAAAATCCGAACAGGACGACCAAGGCCACACCGCTCAGAAAAACGTAGGCTGCGAGCTTGGCCGCAGGCTTGAGGGCAGGGCGCTCAGAGGGCGGTTGAGGTGCGGGAATCTCACCCGCCGCAAGACGCGCCTGGTAAACCTTGTCGTCCTTCAGGTCCTTGCCGATGAACATCGAGACGATGGCTGCTGCGATGACACCAATCAGTGTGGCCGGTACGCAGATCATCAAAATTTCCCGCAGCCCCCACTCGGTCATGCCCTTTTCAGCAAACAGCCCAATCATGGCTGCGGTAGCGGCGGCCACCGGGCTGGCGGTGATCGCCTGCTGCGAAGCAATGGTTGCCACCGCCATGGGCCGCTCCGGTCGAATCCCACTTCGGTGCGCTGTTTCATAAATCACTGGCAGCAGGGGGTACACGATGTGGCCGGTGCCGGCGAGGAAGGTGAACGTCCAGGTGGTCAGCGGTGCCACGATCGTCACGTATTTTGGATTGGCGCGAATGATGCGCTCGGCGATCCCGACCAGAAAGTCGATGCCACCCGCCGCTTCCATCACCGAGGCGGCCATGATCACCGCCAGGATGATCAACATGACATCAATGGGCGGGGACGTCGGCGTGATGCCAAAAGCGCCAATCAGCACCATCAAGCCCACCGCACCCCAGAGACCCAGGCCAATGCCTGATGACCGCGCACCCATCCAGATGGCGGCGAGCACCACCATGAATTGCAGAACAATCGATAGAGTCATTTTCTTTTCCTCGGTTAATTTATGGCGGGAGCGAACCCGCCTGATCCATGGTCATTGTGCGAACTTCGGGCTGATCAAATTCTCAAATGAGAACACCTCGTCCCAGTCTTTCTGGGTCATCAGTTGGCGCTCATGAACGACGATGTCGTGCAGCGACTTGCCTGTCTCGTAGCCTTCGCGGGCAATCTCCGCGCAATGCTTGTAGCCAAGCGACGGTTTGAGCACGGTGATGATGCCCAGCGAGTTCAGCACCATGTCCCGCGTGTGTTCCGCGTTGGCCGTGATGCCCTGAATGCAGTTGACGTTGAGGCTGTTGACGGCGTTCTCCATTGTGGAAATGGACGTGAAGAGCGCATAGGTAATGACCGGTTCCATCACGTTCAGCTGCAATTGCCCGGCGGACGCGGCCAGCGTGACGGTCAGGTCCAGGCCAATGACCAGGAAGCTGGTCTGGTTGACCACCTCCGGAATCACCGGATTGACCTTGCCCGGCATGATGGAGCTGCCCGGCTGCATCTGGGGCAGGTGAATCTCGTTGAAGCCACAGCGTGGCCCCGAGGCCAGCAGGCGGATGTCATTGCAGATTTTGGTGAGTTTGGATGAGGTGCGCTTGAGCACACCGGACAGCAGCACGTAAGCCCCCGTGTCGGAGGTCGCCTCGATCAGGTCGCCGGCCAGTATGAACTTGGCGCCGGTCAGCTTGGACAGATACCGGGTTGCCAGCTCCGGGTAGCCGGGCGCTGCGGTGACCATGGTGCCGATCGCGGTGGCGCCCAGGTTGATCTCATGCAGAAACTGGCGAACTTCGGCGATGCGCTGCACTTCTTCGCCCAAGGTAGTGCCCCAGCCGTGGAATTCCTGACCCAGCGACATCGGGACGGCATCTTGCAGATGCGTGCGGCCCATCTTCAAAACCTTCTCAAACTCCTTGCCTTTGGCGAAGAAGGCGGCCTGCAACCGCCGCAATGCGTCCATGTAGCTCTCAAGCCGCAGGATCAGCGCCAGCCGAAAGGCGGTGGGATAGACATCGTTGGTCGATTGCCCGAAATTCACATGGTCGTTGGGATTGACGAACTGGTACTCGCCCTTTTTGTGGCCCATCTGTTCCAGGGCGAGGTTGGCGATCACCTCGTTGGCGTTCATGTTGGTGGACGTGCCAGCACCGCCCTGGATGAAGTCGGTGACAAACTGATCGGCCATTTCACCGGCGATCAGACGGTCACACGCGACTGCAATGGCGTTGGCAATGTCGGCGTCAAGCACGCCCAGATCCCGGTTGGCCAACGCGGCTGCCTTCTTGACGTATCCAAACGCTTTGACAAAGTAGGGTTCCGTCGACATCGGGATGCCCGTGATATGGAAGTTTTCTTTGCCTCGCAAGGTTTGCACACCGTAGTACGCGGTGTCTGGCAACTGCTTTTCGCCAAGAAAGTCTTTTTCGATTCGGTAGCTCATCTGGTTCTCCATAAAGGGTTAATTGACCTGGTTGATGAGCAAAATTCTAGGTAGTTACCCTAATATGAAACAGTCGTTCGGGGGCGATTTATCCAACTATGCAACAAATGCATGATGAAGAATTCTTCCTGGTCGGCTGCATCGAGCTCTCAGGAAACTCCGCGTGACTTCCTCGGTTTTGAGCTTGGTATAAGCCCATCCAAAAAATATTGCCTATGAAACAAGCAGCCTTGAAGCCAGCCAAACGAGCTATCTCATCGCCACGTTTTGAGCATGAACATGTGCGCCTGCTCTTCAGCACACTACCTTCGGCGCGATTCCAGGCCCGGATCGAAAGCAACAACCCTAACGGCGATGTCAGGCTCGGGAAACTTCAACGGTTGACCTGGTGATGACGCTATCGGACTGCTGGACTGGCGATCGCACATACGCTCATCGCCAATGACGGTTCGCCGTCTTGAAGCTTCCCATACTTGAGGAAGCACCAGAAAAGGGCAGGGTTCGTTATGAGCTTTGCTCTTTTTCATTGGGTAGCCGTCTTGCCAGCCCGACCTGCCGTTGCGCGGCCCAATTGTCCCCAGCGAGCACCAGCCCTAGAACATGACACCTGCTTCGGCGGCTTTTTTTGTTTGCTCCTGCGCGCATGTTGCTTGATTTCGCGCAATTCCGGCTTCATTTATGGTGGCATATTGACCAACGGATGGATGCGGAGCAGG
This sequence comes from Rhodoferax sp., assembly GCA_011391545.1. GTDB lineage: Bacteria > Pseudomonadota > Gammaproteobacteria > Burkholderiales > Burkholderiaceae_C > Rhodoferax. The sequence continues at coordinate 3,233 of JAABQI010000284.1, read as the reverse complement.
TGCGCCTGCCTTAAGCATTGAAAAAGGGAACCTATGCACAAGCCTTGGCTTAGTCAATACCCGGCGGGTGTGCCGGCTGAGATCGACATTCAGCGATTCTCCTCGCTGGCTGACATGTTGGCCGCCAGTTGTACGCGCTTTGCCGATCTTCTGGCCTACAGTTCGATGGGCTCGTCGATAAGCTTTCGCGAGCTCGACGATGCCAGCCGCGCGTTCGCTGCCTGGCTGCAGAAAACCACCGACCTTCAGCGTGGCGACCGGGTCGCCCTGATGATGCCGAACCTGCTGCAGTACCCGGTGGCGCTGTTTGGCGTGCTGCGCGCGGGCATGGTGGTGGTCAACGTGAATCCACTCTACACGCCGCGCGAGCTCGAGCATCAGCTGAAAGATGCCGGTGCCCGGGCCATCGTGGTGCTCGAAAACTTCGCCCACACCCTGGAACAGGTCATCGGGGACACACAGGTGCGCACCGTGGTCACAACCCAGGTGGGCGACCTGCTGCCGCCGTTGCATCGACTGCTGACAAATACCGTGGTCAAGCATGTGAAAAAAATGGTGCCTGCCTGGCAGCTGCGGGGTGCCGTGAGCTTCAGACACGCCTTGTCAGCGGGACGATCGCTGACACTCGATGCGGTCGCACTTGGCCACGACGACCTGGCCTTTCTCCAGTACACCGGAGGCACCACGGGTGTGGCCAAAGGTGCGATGCTCAGCCATGGCAACATGGTGGCCAACGTGCTACAGGTGAGTGCCTGGGTCTCGCCCAACCTGCAGGACGGCAAGGAAACCCTGATCTTGCCGCTGCCGATGTACCACGTGTTCGCCCTCACGGGGGCGCTGTCTTTCTTCAGCAAGGGCGCACAAGCCGTGCTCATTGCCAACCCGCGCGACATGCCGGCGTTTATCAAGGTGCTTGCTCGCACGCGTTTCACCGCGATCATTGGCGTCAACACGCTGTTCCGGTCGTTGCTGGATGCGCCGGGGTTTGCTGCGGTCGACCTGCGCCCGCTGAAACTGGCGGTGGCCGGCGGGATGGCGGTGCAGCATGTGGTGGCGCACCGCTGGAAGGAGCGTGCGGGCGTGCCACTGGTCGAAGGCTACGGCCTGACCGAAAGCGCGCCTGTGGCCATCGCCAACCCGGTCACCGTGCAGGAATGGAGCGGCCAGATCGGCGTGCCCCTGCCGAGCACGGAAGCGGTCATTCTTGCTGACGACGGTAGCCCCGTCGCGCTGGGGCAGGTCGGCGAGATTTGCCTGCGCGGTCCGCAAGTGATGAAGGGCTACTGGAACCAGCCCGAGGAGAGTGCCAAGGTGTTCATGCCTGGCGGCTGGCTGCGCACCGGCGACATGGGTGTGATGGATGAACAAGGAAGCATCCGGATCACCGACCGCAAGAAAGACATGATCGTGGTCTCAGGGTTCAAGGTGTTTCCCAACGAGATCGAGGACGTCTTGACGATGCACCCGGATGTTCTGGAGGCGGCGGCGATCGGTGTGCGCGATGAACGCGCCGGTGAGGTCGTAAAGGTAGTGATCGTGCCAAAAGTGCTAACGCTGACAGAGGCCGATGTGCTTGCGCACTGCAAGCGCCATTTAACCGGCTACAAGGTGCCGCGCGTGATCGAGTTTCGCAGTGAGCCGCTGCCGAAGAGCAACATCGGCAAGATCTTGCGCCGTGAGTTGCGGGACGGCAGTGCGCCAAGCCCAGCGGGCTCTGTTAGGGTCCCTCATAAGTAAGACCGGTCTTCGTGTTGATATTCGCGTGGTTCAACGGACAATCCCAAGTTGGAATCGCAACCCAAACGCTTGATGCCCATGCCACCCACCCCGCCGCCGCCTCAGATCCTGACCAACGACGTCAATGTGGCAAAAGCCGGGCGCTGGGGCTCGTCAACCGAGATTTCCCGCCGCGTTGTAATCGTGATCGTCGTCTTGTTCGTCACCGGGCTGCTGGCCTTGTCCGACACCGTCCATCGCCAGATCGTCGCCGGCGTGCTGCTTCAAGAGGCGCGCAAGTGTCAGGCCTGCCAGACCCCAAACCCACCCTCGCGCAAATCAATCCCCAACTCCACTTCCAGGCTCCTGGCTTCGTCATAGGTAAGTGGGTTGTACAGCTCATAGATTTTGGGCAACAGGCGCTGCCCATATTCCCGCACATACCGGTTGGCCTGAATTCCCGCCTTGTGCTTGTCAAAGCGCACGTCTGGGTCCAGTCCGGTCATGCCAACGTAAACGCACGGCTTTCCTGGCCGGTAGTTCGGGTTCGAGCGCATGAACCGGGCATTCAGCAGCACATCACTGGACAACTCAACAACATAGACGTGGTAATGCTTGCGCCGCGCCAAGCTTGCTTTGGCCACTGGTTCAGGACCTTGGCGCTTTGTGTTCATCAAGAGCTTGAGCGTGGCCAAGAGACTATTTTTTCGTGGCCAACATTGCTTTCAAATCTGCAAACGGATTGAAGGTTGCGGTCGCAATGACGTTGCCGCTGCCGCTGCGTCCCGCCATGTCTTTGAGCTTGGAATGTTCGTTTTCGTGACAGTACGTGCAGAGCAGTTCCCAATTGCTGCCATCAGGCGGGTTGTCGTCGTGGTTGCTGTTCTTGTGATGCACTTCCAGCAATGGCAGGTTGGCATGATCAAAGGTGCGAGCACAACGTCCGCAGACCCATGGAAACAGCTTTAACGCTTGCGCCCGGTAGCCCTGTTCTCTTTTTTCGGCGCTGCGTCGCGCCTCAAGAACAAGACGATCAAGACGTTCATTGATTTGTGTCATCGCAGCCACTGCCTTTCAGTTGAGGGAACTCTGTTCGCTGCCCAGGAGCCGAACAGTCAAGAATACTGGTATCCCTGTTTAGCCGAGTGCTTACAAGTTTTTGGCACAGGTGCCCGGATTGACACAGCAAGAGTTGCTGCCATCGAGGCTTCTCAGCTCACTGTGCAACAGCTTTGCCGAAAACCTTGAGACCATTACGCTCTCCGTTTGAAACGACCACCCCTGCTTTGGCAGATGCGTTCAGCCACGCACGTGCACGATTGGCAATAACTGCCCTCGAGGAATCGTCGAGGCCAAGTTTGAGTACCGCAGTGTCAATCAATTCGGCAGTGGTGAGTTTTTTGCGCCCGAGACAACTTAGCCAAAATTTTCCGCTGGTTGATGGGATTTCAACAGGTTCAGATGGTTTGGCTGGCTTTGCTGATTTAGTTGGCTTCACGTCAACCTTTGCACTCGCA
>JAABQI010000283.1 GCA_011391545.1 Rhodoferax sp. | reverse complement strand
GACGGAAAAGGCAGCGCCGCAAAGTCGGTGACAAAAGCGGCTTTTTCATGGGGGGCTTCAGTGGCCAGCCAGCGGTGCGGCATGCGGTTGGCGGCCAGCGCGTCGAGCTCGGGCAAACCCAGCTGCAGCGCATGAAAGCCAAACACATCGGCCACCGCCCCGGCCATGAATGCACGTTCCCAAGCCAGGAGATAAGCCCCTGGCGGTGTTGCCATCCATTCGTGCAAACCTATAATTTGTTGAGCCATGAAATTAATTCCAATACCTGCTTTCGACGACAACTACATCTGGATGTTGCACGACGGGCGCCGGGCGTTGGTGGTTGACCCTGGAGATGCCGACCCGGTGCTGGCTGCATTGCAGCAAGGCGGTTTGGCGCTGGAGGCGATTCTAGTCACGCACCACCACGGCGACCACACCGGCGGCGTCGATACCCTGCGCCGAAGCACCGGCGCGCAGGTGTATGGTCCGGCGCTTGAGCGCATGCCCGAGCCCTTGCAGCGCCTGGGCGATGGTGATGTGATCTGGCCCCTGGGGCTGCGCTTTGAGGTGCTGCTGGTGCCGGGCCATACCGCCGGGCACATCGCCTATGCGGGCCAACTGCCCGGCCAAGACCCTGTCTTGTTTTGTGGCGACACCCTGTTCAGTGCCGGTTGCGGGCGCCTGTTCGAGGGAACGCCGGCGCAAATGCTGGCCTCGCTGACGCGCCTGGCGGCCCTGCCCGAGGCCACCCGCGTGTGCTGCGCCCACGAATACACCCTGGGCAGCTTGCGCTTTGCACGCGCGGTTGAGCCTGACAATGCCGAGTTGCGCGCTTACCAGGCGCGCGCAAAAGCCCTGCGCGATCAGCATTTGCCGACGTTGCCCTCCACCATTGGCCTTGAAAAAGCCGTGAACCCCTTTTTACGCACCCATCTGCCTGCTGTGGCCCTTGCGGTGCAACAGACGGCCCCCGACGCGCGAGACCCGGTCAGCGTGTTTGCCGCCCTGCGAACCTGGAAAGATCAATTTTGAAACATTTTTTGTACACCCTGGCCTTGCTGCCAAGCCTGTGGCTGGCTGGCTGCGCGACCAACACCGCGTCGCCAGGCGATGCCGCTTCGACCAGCTCAGCCACGTCGTCTGATCGCGCAGCGCAGGGCGCTGACGGCGCCGCGTCGATTTATCCCGGGGGTGGCCTCAAACCCCTGGCCAGCGCCCCGTTGGGCACGCGCAGCGTCCAGTCGCTGCTGCCACCGGCCGACCTGTGGGAGCGCGTGCGCCGCGGCTTTGCCATGCCCGACCTCGACACCGAGCTGGTGCGCGACCGCGAGCTCTGGTACAGCAGCCGTCCCGATTACGTGGCACGCATGACCGAGCGCGGCAGCAAATACCTGTTCTACATCGTTGAAGAGCTGGAGCGCCGCGACATGCCCAGCGAGCTGGCCCTGTTGCCGTTCATCGAGAGCGCCTTCAACCCGCAGGCGGTTTCCAGCGCCAAGGCGGCCGGCATGTGGCAGTTCATGCCGGCCACCGGCAAGTACTTTGACCTCACGCAAAATATGTTTCGCGACGACCGCCGCGACGTGATCGAATCGACCCGCGCCGCGCTGGACTACATGCAGAAGCTTCACGGTATGTTTGGCGACTGGCATCTGGCGCTGGCGGCCTACAACTGGGGCGAGGGCAGCGTCCAGCGGGCCATCAAAAAAGCCAAAAAAGCCGGCACGGGCACCGGCTACAACGACCTGGTCATGCCCATGGAAACCCGCTTGTACGTGCCCAAGCTACAGGCCGTGAAAAACATCGTCGCCAACCCGGAATCCTTCAGGGCGGTGTTGCCGGACATCGGCAACCACCCTTATTTTCAGAGCGTCGAAATTGAGCGTGACATCGACGTCGCGCTGGCAGCCGAACTGGCCGAGGTGCCGCTGGCCGACTTTCGGGCGCTGAACCCCTCAGCCAGCAAACCGGTTTTGCTGGCAGCCAGCAACTCCCAGATTCTGCTGCCCTGGGACAACGCTGAACGCTTTCAAAGCAGGCTCGCAGCGTATGACGGTGGCCGTCTGGCCAACTGGACCGCCTGGGTGGCGCCCACCACCCTGAGCCCGGCCGATGCCGCCTTGCGCGTGGGCATGACGGAGGCCGAATTGCGCAGTGTCAACAACATCCCGCCGCGCATGCGGGTCAAGGCCGGGTCAACCCTGCTGGTGCGGCGTTCGGCCAGCTTCAACAACGATGTCACGGCGCAGGTTGCCAACAACGGCTACCTGACCCTGGCACCCGATGTGGTCCTGAAGAGAACCGTGGTGAAAGCGGGCAAAAAGGACAACGTGGCCAGCATGGCGAGGCGCTACAGCGTGAGCGCCCAGGTGCTTGCTGATTGGAACAAGGTCAGCACGTCGGCCACATTCAAGCGCGGGCAATCGGTGGTGCTTTACTTGCCAGCCCGGGCGCGAGCCGCACGCAGCGCCAAAGTGCGCGGCGGCAAAACCTCGGTTGCCAAGACAGCCAAACGCGCGCCGGCCAAATCAGTGTCAGTCAAATCAGCCGCCAAGAAAAAACCCGTCAAGCTGGCGCGTCAGCCTTAATCGAATCAGCGCCGGTCCACCAGCGCGTGGGCGATGGTGCCCAGATCGACATATTCGAGTTCGCTGCCCACCGGCACGCCGCGCGCCAGCCGGGTCAGGTGCAGGCCGCGGGCCTTGAGCCCCGCGCTGATGACGTGGGCCGTGGCCTCACCTTCAGCGGTGAAATTGGTCGCCAGAATCACCTCCTGCACGGTACCGTCAAGCGCCCGGTCAAACAGTTTTTTCAGGCCGATGTCGTGCGGGCCGATGCCGTCCAGGGGGCTGAGCTTGCCCATCAGCACAAAGTACAGGCCCTTGTAGGCGCCGGTGCGCTCCACCGCTGACTGGTCAGCCGGGGTTTCCACCACGCACAGCTTGCTCACATCACGGCGCGTGTCCAGGCAGGTAGCGCACACCTGGGCCTCGGTGAAGGTGTGGCAACGCTCGCAATGCCGCACCGCCTGCGCCGCATGCGCCAGCGCCCTTGAGAGCGTTTGCGCCCCTTCGCGGTCATGCTGCAGCAAATGAAACGCCATGCGTTGCGCCGACTTGACGCCCACGCCGGGCAGCCGCCGCAGCGACTGGATCAGGGTTTCAAGCGCGTTGGTGTCAGCCATCAAGCAACAAAATTAGCGTGTAAGGACGTTGTCATGGCGACCGCAGTGACGAAGTCTCTGTTCATGGTCCGTGTGTGTTATCGGACCGGACACGGGGGGCTCGCCATGACGGCCGTCTTTCATGCGCCGGGATGACCTGAATGCCACGACTTCAGAAAGGAAATTTCATGCCGCCTGGCAGCCCCGGCATGCCGGCGGTGATCTTGCCCATTTTTTCGGTCGAGGTTTCCTCGGCCTTGCGCACCGCCGCATTGAAGGCGGCAGCCACCAGGTCTTCGAGCATGTCCTTGTCGTCGGCGAGCAGGCTGGGGTCGATGGTGACGCGGCGCACGTCGTGCTTGCAGGTCATGGTGACCTTGACCAGGCCCGCGCCCGACTCGCCCGTGACTTCGATGCTGCCCAGCTCGTCCTGGGCTTTTTTCATGTTGTCCTGCATCGTCTGCGCCTGCTTCATGAGGCCGGCGAGTTGTCCTTTGTTGAACATGGGATTTCCTTGTTTAAATAGTCAAATGAAAGGCGCCGGGTCACAAGCCGCGCTCGCCCGGCAAAAAAAGATCGGGGCGGGAAGAACGTTCAACCCGGCTTGATGCTGCCAGGCACGATTTTCGCCCCAAAATCCCGCATCAGCGACTGCACCAGGGGATCATCGAAAACGATTTTTTCAGCCGCCAACTGGGCTTGTGCCGCCTTGGCGGCATTGCGCCTGGCCGGACTGTCGGTGACGCGCCCCACCTCCGCCACCAGCCGCACCGGGTAACCCGCCGCCGCCAGCGCTGCCGCCAGCCGCTCACGGCTGCCCGACTGGTTGAGCGACTCGCGCTCCACGCGCAGCAGCCATTGGTCTTGGTCGCGCGCCACCAGTTGCGCCTGCAAGGCCAGCTCGCGCACCATGGCGCCTATGGCCTCGCTGGCAATCAGCGCCTGCACCGTGGCATACCAGAAATCGCCCTCCGGGCTCGCTGGCACCGAAGCTGCAACGCGACCGAGCGGCTCGTCGCGCCGCGAATCCGGCTGCTCAAGCACCCGGACGGCTTCAATTTTTGCAGCTTGCGGCGACGGACTCGCAAGGGCTGGCGTGCCGGCTTGTTGCGCCGCCTCGGGCTGGCCATGCGCGCCGTGTGAGGCGCCTTGCATGTCGCGCACCGCCAGGCGCTGGCCCCTTGGCGTACCGACAGTGGCATGGGCCAACGGCGCCGTGTCAACCGCGTGCAGCGCACGCACCACGGGCATCGGCGCAGGCGTTGACTCAGTCGTTGAAATTGGTGGAGGCGTTGGCGTTGGCGTTGGCGTTGGCAGCGTTACCGTGACCGGAGCGCGGGGTTCAGTCGTGCGCTGGGGCGCAATTTTCAGAGTTTTTTTTTCCTGCACCGCAGTTGGCGTTGCGCCGGGCTTAAACGCCAGCAGGCGCAGCAGCACCATGGTCAGCGCCGCGTAGTCATCGGGTGCCAACCCCAGTTCGCTGCGCCCGTGCAGACAGATGCTGTAGAGCAACTGGGTTTCATCGGCGGGCATCAGCGCCGCCAATTGCGCGATCTCGGCCGCCTCAATGTCGCTGTCATCCTGGGCGCTGTCGGGCACCGCCTGCAGCACGGCCATGCGCTGCAGCACGCCGCTCATTTCTTCCAGGGTGGAGGCTGCGCTCAAGCCGTGGGTGCGCAGGGTTTCCGAGGTTTCCACCACGGTTTTGCCATCACCCTGGGCCAGCGCCTGCAACAACCGGAACACATAGGAGCGGTCCACGCTGCCCAGCATCTGGCGCACCGTGGCTTCCTGCAGGCTGCCGGAACCAAAGGCAATGGCCTGGTCGGTCAGGCTGAGCGCGTCGCGCATGGAGCCATGCGCCGCACGCGCCAGCAATCGCAGCGCCGGCACATCGGCGCTGACCTGCTCGGTCTGCAGCACCTTTTGCAGATGCTCGCGGATGGTCTCTGGGGCCATCGGCCGCAAATTGAACTGCAGGCAGCGCGACAGCACCGTCACCGGCACTTTTTGCGGGTCGGTGGTGGCCAGCACGAACTTCAAATACTCGGGTGGCTCTTCCAGCGTTTTGAGCATGGCATTGAAGGCATGACCCGTGAGCATGTGCACTTCGTCGATCATGAACACCTTGAAGCGACCCTGCACCGGCTTGTAAACCGCCTGCTCCAGCAGCGCCTGCACTTCGTCCACGCCGCGGTTGGAGGCGGCGTCGAGCTCGGTGTAATCGACAAAACGGCCGCTGTCAATGTCGGTGCAGGCCTGGCAAACGCCGCATGGGGTTGCGGTAATGCCGCCCTGGCCGTCCGGGCCCTGGCAATTGAGCGATTTGGCCAGAATGCGCGACACCGTGGTCTTGCCCACGCCGCGTGTGCCGGTAAAAAGGTAGGCGTGGTGCAGGCGCTGGCTGGTGAGCGCATTGGTCAGGGCTTGCACCACGTGATCCTGCCCCACCATTTCGGTAAAGTTGCGGGGGCGGTATTTACGGGCAAGCACAAGGTATGACATTTGTTGATTCTAAAGGGCCGTCAGTCCCGTTAAACTGACCATCCCGGTAGGCCCGGTCAAATGCCTTTCCGGTCGATCCAAGCCCATCTGACAACTTTGAAGGAGACAAACCATGTCCGGCAAATTTGAATTGAGCAAATCCAAAAACGGAAAATTCATGTTCAACCTGAAAGCAGGCAATGGCCAGGTCATTTTGACCAGCCAGCTGTACGACGCCAAGAAGGACGCGACCGACGGCATCGCGTCATGCAAACAAAATGCGGCCGTTGACGAGCGCTTCGAGCGTGCCGCGTCCACCTCCGGCCAGCCGTATTTCAACTTGAAGGCAAGCAACGGCCAGGTCATCGGGCGCAGCGAAATGTATTCCTCGGAGGCGTCACGCGACAACGGCATTGTGTCGGTCAAAACCAATGCGCCGGGCGCGGATATCAAAGACCTGACCGAGGCGTGAGCCTGGCCGCAGGCTTTACAATCTGCGATGACGGGCCTTCCCGCATGGTGAAGCGGCCAACCGGGTCAGGTGGGGAACCAAGCAGCCCTAACTGTGGAGCCAGTGCCGGGGTCAAGGCTCGTCAACCTCATTCAAATCTTTGATCATCGTCAGGCCAGGCGTTTTGCGCCCGGGCGCTAGTTCGGCTTGTTGCGGTCCATCCTTGATTTTTCTTACTATGAAACCTGTAGCAAGCGTTTAAATTGCGCTATAGTTTGGAACAAAAGATCCATACGAATGACGGTCTTTCATGCCGACAAAACAGGACACATCAAGGAGACAAAACACATGACGTCCAAAGACAACGTGGCCATTGGTCAATTATTGAGCCTGCTGGAGTCACGCTACGCCATTCGGGTGTTGTGGGCCTTGAAAGACGGGCATCCGCAAACTTTTCGCATTCTGCAGGACAGCGTCGGCCACATCACCCCCAACACGCTGAACACCCGCCTCAAGGAATTGCGTGCCGCCGGCTTGCTCACCCACGGCAGCGACGGTTACCTGGCCACACCCATGGGGCTGGACCTGCTCAAGCGCATGGGTGATCTGGCGGCCTTTGCCAACAAATGGGTGGCCAGCCTGGCGCCCGCCAAGGCCTGACCAACGCCGCGTGCACTTTTTTATTTTTCAACTTTTTACAGATTGACTTCCATGACAACTACTGCTTCAGGCCTGATTTTCGAAGACACCATCCTTGGCAGCGGCGCCACCGCCACGGCCGGCCAAAACGTCACCGTCCACTACACAGGCTGGCTCTACCAAAATGAGCAGCAGGGTGCCAAATTCGACTCAAGCAAAGACCGGCGCGACCCGTTTGTGTTCCGCCTGGGCGGCGGCATGGTGATCAAGGGCTGGGACGAAGGGGTGGCCGGCATGCAGGTGGGTGGCACGCGCACCCTCATCATCCCGCCCGAACTGGGCTATGGTGCGCGCGGCGCCGGCGGCGTGATTCCGCCCAACGCCACCCTCAAGTTCGAGGTTGAGCTGCTCAGCCTCGGTTAAGCGACGGCCGTCGGTCAACCAGCGGGCCTCGGCCCGCTTTTTTTCTGCCTGCCAAGCGGCCAGGCAACAATTTTTGCCTGCCCCCTTGCAAACTTGGCTTCAAGCCCCATTTATCAAACTTGTTGTTTAAAACTCAATAGCACCTGCATGACCCACCCAAACATGACCCCACCCGGCTCCGAACCCTCCGCCACCGGCCCGACCCACAACCCCGTTGACCCGGCCGGCTCGAGCGCTGACCTGCCTGAACTGGAAGTTCAGACGCTGGCCAGCTGCCAAGCCGAGCTGGTCGCACTGCAAGCCAAGAACCACGATCTGGCCGACCAGTACCTGCGCGCCAAAGCCGATACCGAGAACGCGCGCCGCCGCGCCGAGGACGAGGTGTCCAAGGCGCGCAAGTTTGCGCTGGAGTCGTTTGCCGACAGCCTGCTGCCGGTGATCGACAGTCTTGAGGCCGGTCTGGCCCTCAAGGAGGCTTCTCTCGAACAGCTGCGTGAGGGCTCGGAAGCCACACTGCGCCAGCTGGTCTCGGCCCTGGAGCGCAACAAAATCATCGCCATCAATCCGGCGGGCGGCGACAAGTTCGACCCGCACCAGCACCAAGCCATCAGCGTGGTGCCCTCCGAGCAGGAGGCCAACACCGTGGTCACCGTGCTGCAAAAGGGCTACCTGATTGCCGAGCGCGTGCTGCGCCCGGCGCTGGTGACCGTGGCAGCCGCAAAATAATTGTGGGTTCCGGCTTGAAAAAGAAGCCGCCAGCCGCACTTGACACACATCTGAATTTCAAAACCCTCCGGGCACAAGCGCCAGCTGCACAGCAGTTGGGTGCAAGTCCAAACATTTAAGGAAGCATCATGGGAAGAATCATTGGTATCGACTTGGGCACCACCAACAGCTGCGTCGCCGTCATGGAAGGCAACACCGCCAAAGTGATTGAAAACGCCGAAGGTGCCCGCACCACACCTTCCATCATTGCCTACCAGGAAGACGGCGAAGTGCTGGTGGGCGCTTCGGCCAAGCGCCAGGCTGTCACCAACCCCAAGAACACGATCTACGCTGTCAAGCGCCTGATCGGTCGCAAGTTCACTGAAAAAGAAGTGCAGAAGGACATCGACCTGATGCCCTACACCATTGCGGCGGCTGACAACGGCGACGCCTGGGTGGATGTGCGCGGCAACCGCATGGCGCCGCAGCAGATCAGCGCCGACATTCTTCGCAAGATGAAGAAAACGGCTGAAGACTACCTGGGTGAAGCCGTCACCGAAGCCGTGATCACCGTGCCGGCCTACTTCAACGACGCCCAGCGCCAAGCCACCAAAGACGCCGGCCGCATTGCCGGCCTGGATGTCAAGCGCATCATCAACGAGCCCACCGCCGCAGCCCTGGCCTTTGGCATGGACAAGAACGAAAAAGGCGACCGCAAGATTGCGGTGTATGACCTCGGCGGCGGCACCTTCGACGTGTCGATCATCGAGATCGCCGATGTCGATGGCGAAAAGCAGTTCGAAGTGCTGTCCACCAATGGCGACACTTTCCTGGGTGGCGAAGACTTCGACCAGCGCATCATCGACTTCGTGATCGCCGAGTTCAAGAAGGAACAAGGCGTTGACCTGGGCAAGGACGTGCTGGCGCTGCAGCGCCTGAAGGAAGCCGCTGAAAAAGCCAAGATCGAGCTCTCCAGCAGCGCCCAGACCGACATCAACCTGCCCTACGTGACGGCCGATGCCTCGGGTCCCAAGCACCTCAACATCAAGCTCACCCGCGCCAAACTGGAGAGCCTGGTCGAAGAGCTGATCGAACGCACCATGGCACCCTGCCGCACCGCCCTGAAAGACGCCGGCGTGAGCGCCTCCGACATCAACGACGTGATTCTGGTCGGCGGCATGACGCGCATGCCCAAGGTGCAGGAAAAGGTCAAGGAGCTGTTTGGCAAAGAGCCGCGCAAGGACGTGAACCCGGACGAAGCCGTGGCCGTGGGCGCCGCCATCCAGGGCCAGGTGCTCTCGGGTGACCGCAAGGACGTGCTGCTGCTCGACGTGACTCCCCTGAGCCTGGGCATTGAAACCCTGGGCGGCGTCATGACCAAGATGATCACCAAGAACACCACGATCCCGACCAAGTTTGCACAGACCTTTTCGACCGCCGACGACAACCAGCCCGCAGTGACCATCAAGGTGTTCCAGGGCGAGCGCGAGATTGCCGCCGGCAACAAGCTGCTCGGTGAGTTCAACCTGGAAGGCATTCCGCCGGCCTCTCGCGGCACGCCGCAGATTGAAGTGTCCTTTGACATTGACGCCAACGGCATTTTGCATGTGGGCGCCAAGGACAAAGGCACCGGCAAGGAGAACAAGATCACCATCAAGGCCAACTCGGGCCTGACCGAAGCTGAAATCCAGCAAATGGTCAAGGACGCCGAACTCAACTCGGCTGACGACAAGAAGAAACTGGAATTGGTGCAGTCCAAAAACCAGGCCGATGCCAGCCTGCACAGCGTCAAGAAGAGCCTGGCCGAGTATGGCGACAAGATCGATGCGGCCGAGAAAGCCAGCATTGAAGCCGCCATGAAGGCCCTTGAGGAAGCGCTCAAAACCGACGACAAGGCGGCCATCGACGAGAAGAGCGCCGCCCTGATGACGGTGAGCCAGAAGCTGGGCGAGAAGATGTACGCCGACATGCAGGCCAAGCAGGCGGCCGAAGGCGCCGCCGCCGGTGAAACCGGTCAGACAGGGCCCCAAGGTGGGGCAGCGCAGGCCGACGACAATGTGGTCGATGCAGAAGTGAAAGAAGTCAAGAAGCCTTAAGCGCTTGTTGTCACCCTGTTTTTAAACCGTTTGCGGGCGCCGCGCTGAACCTTGAAACGTTCACCGCGGCGTTTGCATTGACATCAGGCAACCACAGACCATGTCCAAAAGAGATTATTACGAAGTGCTGGGTGTTCCCAAGAACGCCTCGGACGAAGAAATCAAGAAGGCTTATCGCAAGCACGCGATGAAGCACCACCCTGACCGCAACAGCGGGGATGGCGCCAAGGCCGCCGAGGAAAAGTTCAAGGAATCCAAGGAAGCCTACGAGATGCTGTCGGACCCGCAAAAGCGCGCGGCCTACGACCAGCACGGCTTTGCCGGCGTTGACCCGAACATGCGCGGTGGCCCGGGTGGCGAAGCCTACGGCGGCTTTGCCGAAGCCTTTGGCGACATTTTTGGTGACATGTTCGGCCAGCAACGTGGTGGCCGTGCCGGTGGCCGGCAAGTGTTCCGCGGCAGCGACCTGAGCTATGCCATGGAAATCACGCTGGAAGAAGCGGCCAAAGGCAAGGATGCGCAGATCCGCATCCCCAGCTGGGACAACTGCGACACCTGCCAAGGCACCGGTGCCAAACCCGGCACCAAGGCCAAGACCTGCGGCACCTGTGGCGGCTCGGGCGCAGTGCAAATGCGCCAGGGCTTTTTCAGCGTGCAGCAAACCTGCCCGACCTGCCGCGGCACCGGCAAGGTCATTCCCGAACCCTGCACCGCCTGCCATGGCCAGGGCAAGATCAAGAAGCAGAAAACCCTCGAAGTCAAGATTCCGGTGGGCATTGACGACGGCATGCGCATTCGCAGCGCGGGCAATGGCGAGCCAGGCACCAATGGCGGTCCGCCCGGCGATCTTTACATTGAAATCCGCCTGAAAAAACACGACATCTTCGAGCGCGACGGTGACGACCTGCACTGCTCGGTGCCCATCAGCGTCATCACCGCCTCGCTGGGCGGCGAAATCGACGTGCCCACGCTCGAAGGCAAGGCGGCGATTGACATCCCCGAAGGCACCCAGACCGGCAAGCAGTTCCGCCTGCGCGGCAAAGGCATCAAGGGCGTGCGCTCCAATTACCCCGGCGACCTGTACTGCCACATCCTGATTGAAACGCCGGTCAAATTGACCGAACACCAGCGCAAGCTGATGCGTGAACTCGATGAGTCTTTTAAAAAAGGGGGCAGCAAACATTCGCCCACCGGTGACAGCTGGACCGATCGGCTGAAAAGCTTTTTCAGTTGATATTTGTCGTCCAAGCGACCTTTAATAAGTCCAGAATCGAGCCACGCTGTTGAGCTTCAACAGCGTGGCTCGATGCATTTGGCAACCGAAGGAGACCTGAACATGAGCGTGACCATCACCTTTCTGGGCGGCGCCAGTACCGTCACCGGCTCCAAATACCTGGTCCAGCACGATGGCAAACGCCTGCTGGTGGACTGCGGCCTGTTCCAGGGCTACAAGCAATTGCGCCTGCGCAACTGGGCCCCGCTTCCCGTGCCCCCCGATCAGATTCATGCGGTGCTGTTGACCCACGCCCATCTGGACCACAGCGGCTACCTGCCGCTGCTGGCCAGGGAAGGTTTTGCCGGCCACGTCCATGCCACCCCGGGCACACGCGACTTGTGCCGCATTTTGTGGCCTGACAGCGGCCACATCCAGGAAGAAGACGCCGCCTTTGCCAATCGCCATGGTTTCTCAAAGCACGCCCCTGCCCTGCCCTTGTACACCCGGCAGGACGCGCTCGATGCCCTGCCGCTGCTCAAGGCCGTGGAATTTGGCAAGACCATCACCCCGATACCGGGCTGGAAGGCCACTTTCAGCCCGGCCGGGCACATCCTTGGGGCATCCAGCATCCTGCTGCAAGTGGCGGGCCGGCGCATTCTGTTTTCGGGCGATCTGGGCCGACCCGACGACCTCGTCATGAGCCCGCCCGATGACGCACCGCAAGCCGACACGGTGCTGGTTGAATCCACCTATGGCGACCGCATCCACCCCAGGGAGGACGTTCTGGCCGAATTGGCACCGGCCCTGCAACGTGTGGCCAAGCGCGGCGGCGTGGCCGTGGTGCCGGTGTTCGCCGTGGGCCGGGCCCAGGCTTTGCTGCACGCCATCCACCTGCTCAAGATGAAGGGCGAACTGCCGACCTCGCTGCCGGTTTTCCTCGACAGCCCGATGGCCGTGCACACCACCCATTTGTTTGAAAATCATCCCGGCGAACACCGCCTGAGCCACCAGGACACGCGCGCCCTGACGCGCAGCGCCACCATGGTCAACAGCACCGACGAATCCAAGGCGCTGGCCAGCCGCCACGGCCCCATGGTCATTTTGTCGGCCAGCGGCATGGCCACCGGCGGGCGCGTGCTGCACCACCTGGAGCACTATGCGGGCAACCACCGCAACATGATCCTCCTGACCGGTTACCAGGCACCCGGCACGCGCGGCGCGACGCTGGCCAGCGGCGCCAAGTCGGTGCGCATCCACGGCCGCGATGTCGAGGTCAATGCCGAAGTCGTTCAGCTCGAATCGGCCTCGGCCCACGCCGATGGCAACCAGTTGATGGCCTGGCTGCGCACCATGCCGCAGTCGCCTGACCAGGTTTATGTGGTGCACGGTGAGGCCGGACCCGCCGACACGCTGCGCGCCCGCATCAAACACGAACTTGGCTGGCGCGCCGTGGTGCCCGAGCAGGGCTCGACCTGGCCGACATAATGTTGGGGTCAGAGCACGTCGCTGCGCGAGTGGTCTGACCCGCAAGTTTCTCGAAAAACATTCACGATGCACTACCTGACCGCCGCCTTTTACAAATTTGTCAACCTGCCGGACTACGCTGCCTTGAGAGAACCCCTGCTCGCTTTTTGCCAGCAGCAGGGCGTCAAGGGCATGATCCTGCTGGCATCCGAGGGCATCAACAGCACGATTGCCGGCCCGCCAGAGGGTGTGCACGCGGTGCTGGACTGGTTGCGCCAGGACCCGCGCCTGGCCGACCTGCAACACAAGGAGGCCTGGTCCGACAAGGCGCCGTTTTACCGCATGAAGGTGCGGCTCAAGCGAGAAATCGTCACGCTCGGTGTGCCCGAGGCCAACCCGGCCAAACTGGCCGGCACCTATGTCAAGCCGGCCGACTGGAACCAACTGATTTCGGACC
>JAABQI010000282.1 GCA_011391545.1 Rhodoferax sp. | reverse complement strand
ATGATAAAAAGCCCTTTGGTAAAGATAACAACGGTGCGCGTTGCTTTGGCTTTATTGGGCTTTCAGCGAACGCTTTAGCAGATGTGTCAATGGTTTGACAAGGCACAATCGCAACCTGATTGGGGTGACTCTTGTGTGTCGCCCTGCAAGTAGTTCCGTAACTCGGCGACATCGGCATTTTATCTCACGCATGGTCACCCTTTTCAAATTGTTGTCAGCCTGGCCTTTATGGCTGCTGCACGGCGCAGGCGTTGCCCTCGGCTGGCTGGTGTTTCTGCTCTCGCCCACCTACCGCCAGCGCTTTGTCAAAAATGCGCAACAAGCAGGCTTGAACTGGCGGCAATGGCTGGGTGCCGTCGGCGAGGCGGGCAAGTTGGTTGCAGAACTGCCCCGTTTGTGGCTGGGCCGCCCCGTACCCGTGCAATGGGACGGCGCTGATCTTGTGGACGCCGCGCTGGCTCAAGGTCGGGGGGTGGTATTTTTGACACCCCATCTGGGCTCCTTTGAGATCGCGGCGCGCGCCTATGCGCAACGCTTCGGACAGGCAGGCAAGCCGGTGACGGTGCTGTACCGCCCGCCGCGTCAGCCCTGGTTGCGCGCGCTGGTGGCCGAGTCGCGCCAGCGGCCGGGCTTGTTGACGGCACCCACCAGCCTTTCCGGCGTCAAACAATTGATCAAGGCGCTCAAACAGGGCGAGGCAGTCGCCTTGCTTCCCGACCAGGTGCCGCCCCAGGGCATGGGCGTGATGGCACCATTTTTTGGCCGCGAGGCCTACACCATGACCCTGTCGGCGCGCCTGGTGCAGCAGACAGGCGCCTGCGTGCTGCTGACCTGGGGTGAGCGCTTGCGCTGGGGGCGCGGGTACCGGGTGCATGTGCACCCCCTGGGGCCTGAACTGCCAACGGCACTGCCCGATGCGGTCAGTGCCGTCAACCACGCCATGGAAATGCTGGTGTTACAGTGCCCGCGACAGTATTTATGGGGTTATGCGCGCTACAAAACGCCGCGCACCCTGGCATGACGCCTTTGACCAATTCAACTCATGGCAACACGATTTCTGCTTTTTCTGATGCGCGCCCTGGCCCCGTTGCCGCTGGCCTGGGTGCGGGCCCTGGGTTGGTTGCTGGGCCATGTCTTGTATGGAGTCGTGGGGTCGCGAAGGCACGTGGTCCAGACCAACTTGCGTCTGTGCTTTCCGCATCTTGACGCAGCGCAGGTGCGCGCCTTGGCGCGCCGGGTGTTTGTGCGCGTTTCCCAGGCCTGGCTGGATCGCAGTTGGCTTTGGCATGGCTCGCCCACTATCGTGCGCGCCCGCTTGAAGATTACCGGTGCGGTGGACGAACTCACCGGCCCGGACCCGGTGGTCATTTTTGCGCCGCACTTTGTCGGCATGGACGCCGGCGGGATGGCGTTCACGCAACAGTTGTCGCTCCCCATCACCACCATTTACACCAACCAGTCGAACAAGGTGGTGGACGCCTGGATTCTGAAGGGCCGCCAGCGCTTTGGCTCCATCAAGCTGTTTGGCCGGGTCGATGGCGTCAAGGCCATCATTTCCTCCTTGCGCCAGGGAGAGCGGCTCTATTTGTTGCCCGACATGAACTTTGGCCCGCATGAATCCTTGTTTGTCCCGTTTTACGGCATCAGCGCGGCCACCGTGCCTTCCTTGTCGCGCTTTGCCCGTTTGGGGCGCGCCAAGGTCGTCCCCGTGTTGAATCGAATGACGCCCCAAGGCTATGAGGTGCAGGTGTTACCCGCATGGCCAAACTTCCCCACCGATGACCTGAAGGCCGACACCGCACTCATGAATGCGCACCTGCAAAGCTATATCGACACCATGCCGGATCAGTATTACTGGGTGCACAAACGATTCAAGGACAGACCGCCGGGAGAGCCTGCGCTTTATTAGGCGCCCGGCGCAGCAAAAGCAAGAGGCCCCGCGGGGCCTCTTTGACATGCTTCAGGAAGATCAGGTTCTCAAAGCCGTCAGCACCTCGTCAAGCATTTTCTTGGCATCGCCAAACAGCATGCGATTGTTTTCCTTGTAGAACAGCGGGTTGTCCACGCCCGCATAACCCGAGGCCATGCTGCGCTTCATGACGATCGAGGTCTTGGACTTCCAGACTTCGAGCACCGGCATGCCGGCAATCGGGCTGGTCGGGTCATCCTGGGCGCTGGGGTTGACGATGTCGTTGGCGCCAATCACCATGGTCACGTCGGTGGCCGGAAAGTCGTCGTTGAGTTCGTCCATTTCGAACACGATGTCGTAGGGCACCTTGGCCTCGGCCAGCAGCACGTTCATGTGGCCCGGCATGCGACCCGCCACCGGGTGAATGCCAAAGCGCACATTGACACCTTTTTCACGCAGGTGCTTGGTGATCTCGAACACCGTGTGCTGGGCTTGCGCAACCGCCATGCCGTAGCCGGGCACGATGATCACGCTCCTGGCCTCGCGCAGCAGTTCGGCCGTTTCCAGCGCAGAAATCGGGGTGACTTCACCGGCTGGTTGCTCGCCACCCGCCGCCGCGGGCTTGGCACTGGTGGTGCCAAAGCCGCCGGCAATCACGCTGATGAAACTGCGGTTCATGGCGTTGCACATGATGTACGACAGAATCGCACCGCTGGAGCCCACCAGCGCGCCCACCACGATCAGCAGGTCGTTGGACAGCATGAAGCCGGTGGCGGCTGCCGCCCAACCCGAATAGCTGTTGAGCATCGACACCACCACCGGCATGTCGGCGCCGCCGATGGCCATCACCATGTGAATGCCGAACAGCAGGGCAATCACGGTCATGACGATGATCGGCATCATGCCCTCTTCCACCGTGTGGACCCCCATGAAGACGCTGCCGAAATAAATAACCACCAGCAAGCCGGCCAGGTTCAGCCAATGCCGTCCAGGCAGCAGCATCGGGTTGCCGCTGACGCGCCCGGAGAGCTTGCCAAAGGCAATGACCGACCCCGACAAGGTGACCGCACCGATGAAGATGCCGATGTAGATTTCGAGCGCGTGAATGGTTTTGGCTGCACCCTCGTACCCTTCAGTGGCCGTGGGGTCAACAAAGGTGGCAAAGCCCACCAGCACCGCTGCCAGACCGACCATGCTGTGCATGAAGGCGACCAACTCGGGCATTTGCGTCATTTGCACGCTGCGCGCCAGGTACAAGCCCACGCTACCGCCGATCAGCATGGCGCCAATGATCCAGGCGTAGCCGCCGCTGTTGACTTGCGGCCCGAACACCGTGGCCAGCACGGCGATGGCCATGCCGATCATGCCGAACAGGTTGCCCCGGCGCGAACTTTCCTGGTTGGACAGACCGCCCAGGCTCAGAATGAACAAAATCGTAGCGCCGATGTAGGCGACTGTGGCCAGACTCGAATTCATGCGTGGCTCCTTCTTATTATTTACGGAACATGGCCAGCATGCGCTGGGTGACGGCGAAGCCGCCGAACATATTGATGGCGGTCAGGGCAATGGCCACTGCCGCGATCCAGGTGATCAGGCTGTTGGGCCGCTCAGCCGCATCCATCAAGGGTGAGATTTGCACCAGCGCGCCAATGGCGATGATGCTGGATATGGCGTTGGTCACGCTCATCAGCGGCGTGTGCAGCGCGGGTTTCACATTCCACACCACCATGTAGCCGACAAAGCAGGCCAGCACGAACACCGTGAAGTGCGACATGAACTCCTTGGGTGCGCTGTTGCCGATCAGCCAGAACAGCGCGGCAACCACGGCGAACATGATGACCAGTTTGCCCGCCGGCATGGGGGCGCTGGGCTCGCCATGGCCTTTGCCTTTTTTGGCCACGGGAGCCGCCGGCTTGGCTGCCGCGGGCGGCGCTGGCGCCACTTTGGGCGCCGGTGGCGGCCAGGTGATGTTGCCCTCCTTGATGACCGTCAGACCGCGGATGGCCTCATCTTCCATGTTGACGTTGACGATGCCGTCCTTGGTCTTGCACAGTTCCTCGGTGAGGCGGAACAGGTTGGTGCCATACAACGTGGACGACTGCCTGGCCAGACGCGAGACCAGGTCGGTGTAGCCGACGATGGTCACACCGTGCCTGACCACCGCCTGACCCGGCTCGGTCAGCTCGCAGTTGCCGCCCTGCTCGGCCGCCATGTCCACGATCACGCTGCCGGGCTTCATGCTCTGCACCATCTCGGCGGTGATCAGCTTGGGCGCCGGCTTGCCGGGGATCAGCGCGGTGGTGATGATGATGTCCACGTCCTTGGCCTGCTTGGCATACATCGCGCGCTGGGCCTGCTGGAAACCCTCGCTCATGACCTTGGCGTAGCCGCCGCCGCCGGAGCCTTCTTCCACATAATCGACCTTGACGAATTCGCCACCCAGCGACACCACCTGATCAGCCACTTCGGCACGGGTGTCATTGGCGCGCACGATGGCGCCCAGGCTGGCGGCGGTGCCAATGGCAGCCAAACCAGCCACGCCAGCGCCGGCAATAAAGACCTTGGCCGGAGGCACCTTGCCCGCCGCCGTGATTTGGCCGCTGAAGAAGCGGCCAAAAGCGTTGGCGGCCTCGATGACGGCGCGGTAGCCGGCGACCCCGGCCTGGGATGTCAGGGCATCCATCTTCTGCGCGCGGCTCAACGTGCGCGGCAGCGCGTCGATGGCCAGCACGTTCACCTTTCTGGCGGCAAGCAGTTGCATCAGATCGGGGTTTTGTGCCGGCCAGATGAAACTGATCAGGGTCTGACCTTCATGCATCAGCGCGACTTCGTCCGGGGTCGGGCCGCGCACCTTGAACACAATGTCGGCGGCTGCCCAGAGCGCTGCCGCGGTGCCTAGGACTTCGGCACCGGCAGCGCGGTAGCTCTCGTCGCTGCAATTGGCCAACTCGCCTGCACCCGATTCAACGGCAACCTTGAAGCCGAGTTTGATCAGTTTTTCAACCACCTCGGGGACGGTCGCGACGCGTTTTTCGCCAGGAAAAACTTCGCGTGGGACGCCGATGCATTGTGGGGATTGCGGTGCCGACGGAGGGGGTGAAACGACGGATTTATCCGATAAGCCTTGAGTGGTGGCACCAGCTTGCATGAAGCGTCTCCTCGAATGATTATGGGCAGGATCAAACTAACCGAGCGAGCTTACATCAGTTTTTTCGACTTTTGGAATGGCAACCCGTTCACTATTTGATCCACCTCAAACTATCGGGAAAGGCGCAGCCGGCGGGCAAGGGCGCAATTTACCGATAATCCGGCCATGAAAATCCGATGGAAACCCAGCGCCACCGTGGCCGCAATCATTGAACAAAATGGCAAGTTCCTGCTGGTCGAGGAGCACACTCCCGAGGGCCTGCGACTGAACAACCCGGCCGGGCACCTGGACGAGCGCGAGAGCCTGGTGAGCGGCTGCGCCCGCGAGGCGCTCGAAGAAACCATGCACCTGTTTACGCCCACGCATTTGCTCGGTGTCTATATGTCGCGCTTTCAGCGCCCGGCGCGGGCGCAGCGCCCGGCCGAAGACGTCACTTACCTGCGCTTTGCCTTTTGCGGCACGCTGGGCGAGTTGCAAGCGGGGCGCAGCCTGGACACCGGGATTGTGCGCACCCTGTGGCTGAGCCCGGACGAGATTCGCGCCAGCGCTGAGCGCCACCGCAGCCCGCTCATCATTGCCTGCATGGAAGACTATTTGAAAGGCCAACGCTACCCGCTGTCCTTGATTCACACCGACCCCGGCGTGGTCAGCACCGGCGCGCCCGCCGTGGGCAACCCTGGATGAGTGGCGTGCGCCAGCGGCACCGTGTGGTGGTGGGCTTGAGCGGCGGCGTGGACTCTGCCGTGACGGCCTGGCTGCTCAAGCAGCAGGGCCATGAAGTGATCGGCATCTTCATGAAAAACTGGGAAGAGGACGACCAGACCTCGGACGAGGACAGTCGTTATTGCTCTTCGAACATTGACTTTGTCGATGCCGCCGCGGTCGCCGACGTGATCGGCATCGAGATCGAGCACGTCAACTTTGCCGCCGAATACAAAGACCGGGTGTTTGCCGAATTCCTGCGCGAGTACAGTGCCGGGCGCACCCCCAACCCCGACATCCTGTGCAACGCCGAGATCAAGTTCAAGGCCTTTCTCGATCACGCCATGCGCCTCGGGGCCGAGAAGATTGCCACCGGGCATTACGCCCGCGTGCGATTCAATGCCGACACCGAAAAACACGAATTGCTCAAGGGCCTGGACCCGGCCAAGGACCAAAGCTATTTTCTGCACCGGCTCAACCAGAAACAACTGGCCAACACGCTGTTTCCAGTGGGTGAGTTGCTGAAAACCGAGGTGCGCCGCATCGCCCTGGAGATCGGCCTGCCCAACGCCAGAAAGAAGGACTCGACCGGCATCTGCTTTATTGGCGAACGGCCGTTTCGCGAGTTCCTGAACCGCTTCATTGCCAAGGAACCCGGCCCGATCAAGAACGACAAGGGCCACACCATTGGCGAGCATGTGGGCTTGAGCTTTTACACCTTGGGACAGCGCCAGGGACTGGGCATTGGCGGCCTCAAGGCCAAAGGGGCGCAGCGCGGCGGCGGTGACCACGCCCCCTGGTTTGTTGCGCGCAAGGACATGGACCAAAACACGCTTTGGGTGGTACAGGGCCATGATCACCCGTGGCTGCTGTCGGACGAACTCTCGGCGCAGGATACCAGTTGGGTTGCGGGCATGCCGCCCACCGCCCAGGCGCTGGCGGCCAAAACCCGTTACCGCCAGCTTGACGCGCCCTGCCAGTTGAACGTCAAGTCGACAGACAGCTTCAGCCTGAG
The DNA here is from genome assembly GCA_011391545.1 of Rhodoferax sp. Classification (GTDB taxonomy): domain Bacteria; phylum Pseudomonadota; class Gammaproteobacteria; order Burkholderiales; family Burkholderiaceae_C; genus Rhodoferax. Next base: position 6,406 of record JAABQI010000282.1, on the reverse strand, counting down.
CTTTGCCGAACCGCAATGGGCTGTCACGCCCGGGCAGTCGGCCGTGCTGTACGACGGCGAAGTCTGCCTGGGCGGCGGCATCATCTCGGGCTAAGGCACGCGCGCTAACCCATGCGCGAGAGCAGGCTCTCCATGTCCTTGAGCATGGTGTCCATATTTTCCTTTTGCGTTGCGTCAGGGTCAACACAGGTGGCCAGCTCTTGCGCCATGAAGCACATGGTCAGACGCAAATAGGTGCTGTCGAGTGCCTTGCGCACGGCAGAAAACTGCTGCCCGATCTTCAGGCAGCTTTCTCCTTCTTCAATCATGCGCTGGACACCACGGATCTGGCCTTCCGCGCGCCGCAGGCGGTTGAGCACCTCGGTGCGGGCGGCTTCATCGGTCAAAACGGTCATACGGCGATCCGATTAAAAACGGCTGCCATCATTTGGCACAACCAATTTTTGACTCAGGCACACCCAGCTTCTTCAGGATGATGCCCAGCGGACAAAAATTGGTGAAGCCGGATTGAAACAGATTGGCACCCACAAAAGCAGTGAACGCCAGCGCCCATTTGCTGACAAACAGCGGGCTGCCCTCCACCCCCAGGGCCAGGGAAATCATGATGAAGAGGCCGGCGAAAACCAAAATATAACGTTGTACGGTCACGGTAAAAACTCCTTGAATTACTTGTTGAGACGATTGATGCCGAGCAGGCCCATGATGTATTTTTCATAGATGGGCTCGGAAGTGCCTTTTTTAAGCTTGCGCATGAAATATTTCTCGTAGGCAATCTTGGCCAGGTGCACCCACTTGCCTTTCTTGAACCAGTTCACGTTGCGCGGCGGGATTTGTGGCAGGGCCACAAACGCGGCGCCGGTGTCGCCCATGTCGGCCAGACAGACCGCATTCCAGGTGCCCTTGGCGGTGGCGGGTTTGCCGGCCAGGTCGTTGGCGATGTTGTGGCAGATGGCGGTCATCATGCTCTCGATCATGTAGCCGGTCTTGGGTGTGCCGGTGGGCACCGGTGTCACTTCCACGGGTGGAATGGCAACACAGACCCCGGCCGAATAAATGTTGCGATACGCCTTGCTGCGCTGGAACTCGTCAATCATGACCATGCCGCGCGGGTTGCACAGGTTGGGCACGGCGGCCACCGCATCGACGCCCTTGAAGGCCGGCAGCATCATCGACAGCTTGAACGGCACCTCGTGGTCTTTTAGCGCGTTACCCTGGTCATCGAGTTGCGTGGTGAACAATTTGCCCGCCTCAACCTTGGTGGTTTTGGCGTTGGTGATCCACTTGACGTCACGGTTGCGAAACTCGGACTCCAGCATCGACTTGCTGTCGCCCACGCCCCCCAGCCCGAGATGGCCGATATAGGGCTCGCTGGTGACATAGGTGATGGGCACCTTGTTGCGAAGTTTGCGGCGACGCAAGTCGGTGTCCAGGATCATGGTGAACTCATACGCCGGGCCAAAGCAGCTCGCGCCCGGCATGGCACCGATCACGATCGGGCCGGGGTTCTTTAAAAATTCCTCGTAGTCGGCAAAAAACGCCTGCGCGTGGTCCACATGGCAAATGGAATGGGTAAAGCCACCGCCACCCGACGTCACCGGACCGGCGCCGGCGACCTCGTCAAAGGCCAGCTTGGGGCCAGTGGCGATCAGCAGGTAGTCGTAGTCCAGCGTCTGACCGTCCAGCAGCGTGAGCTTGCTGGCATCGGCATCAATGTGGATAACCGCTTGGCCGATAAAGCCGATCTTCTTACGCGCCAGATAGGGCGCAATCGGCAAGGTGACGGCCTCACGCTCGCGCCAGCCCACCGCGACCCAGGGGTTGCTGGGCACAAACTGAAAATAGTCGGTGCTGTTGACCACCGTGATGCGGTGCTCGGGTGGCAGCATTTCCCGCATTTCATATGCGGCGGGCATGCCGCCGATCCCTGCGCCCATGATGACGATGTGAGCCATGTCTTGTCTCCTGGATTAGAAAGTTAGTGAGTCTTGCCTTGGGAAATTGACGCCTCTGCGTGCGCCTTGCTACGGCGCCAGTACAGCGCGTAATACAGCACCGGAATCACCACCAGCGTGAGCAGGGTGGACACCAGAATACCGAATATCAGGGAAATGGCGAGCCCGTTAAAAATGGGGTCGTCCAGAATAAAGAAGGCGCCAATCATGGCCGCCAGCCCGGTCAGGGCAATGGGTTGCGCGCGCACCGCTGCCGACTGGATCACCGCGTCCCTGAAAGCCATGCCTTGCGCGACCTGCAACTCGATAAAGTCCACCAGCAAAATGGAATTGCGCACGATGATGCCCGCCAGCGCGATCATGCCGATCATCGAGGTGGCAGTGAACTGCGCGCCCAGCAGCGCGTGCCCCGGCATGACGCCGATGATGGTCAGCGGAATCGGCGCCATGATCACCAGCGGGGTCAAATAGCTCTTGAATTGCGCCACCACCAGCAGGTAAATCAAAATCAGCCCGACGCCGTAGGCGGCCCCCATGTCGCGGAAGGTGTCGTAGGTGATCTGCCACTCGCCGTCCCACTTGACAGCGTACTGGCGGTACGGGTCGCTCGGCTGGCTGATCCAGTATTCGCCCAAGGCGCCGGTGCCAGGCAGCGCCGCCGCCTGCAACTTGTCGCGAATGGCAAACAGACCGTACAAGGGCGAATCGAGCTTGCCCGCCATGTCGCCAAAGACGTAGCTGACCCCTTGCAAATCCTTGGTGAAGAAGGGCTTGTCAATCACGCCCTGCTCCACTTGCACCAGTTCTGACAGCGGCACCATCTGGCCGTTGGCGGCGCGCAGCGGCATGGCCAGAATCGCATCGAGCCCGACCTGATCCGCCAGTGGCAGTTGCAGGCGCACCGGCACCGGGTATTTGGTATGGCCATCATGCAGGTAGGCGGCATCGACCCCGCTGAGCGCCATGGCCGCGGTCTGCGCCACCATCGCCACCGGAATGCCCAGTGACTCCGCGCGCTGGCGACGCACCCGCAGGTAAACGCGCGGCGCGTCTTCTTTCAGCGACGTGTCAACCCCAACAATGTCGGGCGTGGCCGTGAAGGCCTGCGCCACCCGGCGCGCCAGCGCCTGGCGCCCGGCCTCATCCGGGCCGTAGACCTCGGCCACCAGCGGCGACATCACCGGCGGACCGGGCGGCACTTCGACCACCTTGATGAGCGCATGGTGGCGCGCGCCGATTTTTTCAAGCTCGGGGCGCAGGCGTTGCGCAATCACGTGGCTCTTGTCGTCCCGGTGCTGTTTGTCGACCAGATTGACCTGCACATCGCCCTGCTCGGCATCGGCACGCAGGTAATACTGCCGCACCAGGCCATTGAAGGTGATCGGCGACGCGGTTCCGGCATAGGCCTGCAGGTTGAGCACCTCGGGTTGCTGTGCCAGGTAGGCACCGAGCTCATGCAGGGTGGCGGCGGTATTTTCGAGCGGCGTGCCAGCCGGCATTTCAACCACCACCTGGAATTCGCTCTTGTTGTCGAAGGGCAGCATTTTCAGCACCACCCACTGCACCAGCGTCAATCCCACCGAGAGCAGCAGCGCAACCAAAATGCCCAGCAGCAACAGCCAGCGTTTTTTGGCGCTGTTCAAAAACGGCGTCAGCACCCAGGTGAACAGACGCTGCAATTTGGGCCCCAGGCCCTTGGTCTCCTGATGCGCGGCATCGGTGTGACCGTGCTCGCGCATCACCTTCAGTGCCAGCCACGGCGTCACCGTGAAGGCAATGACCAGAGAAATGGCCATGCCCAGGCTGGCGTTGATGGGGATCGGGCTCATGTAGGGGCCCATCAAACCGCTCACAAACGCCATCGGCAACAGGGCCGCGATCACCGTGAGCGTGGCCAGGATGGTGGGGCCACCCACCTCGTCCACGGCAGTTGGGATGATCTCGCGCAAGCTGCGATCCGGGAACAGCTTTTGATGCCGGTGGATGTTTTCCACCACCACAATGGCGTCATCGACCAGAATGCCAATGGAAAAAATCAGCGCAAACAAGGACACCCGATTCAGCGTGAAGCCCCAGGCCCAGGACGCAAACAGGGTCGCCATCAGCGTCAGGATCACGGCGGCTCCCACAATCACGGCCTCGCGCTTGCCCAGCGCAAAGCCCACCAGCAGAATCACCGAGCCGGTGGCAAAGGCCAGTTTCTGGATCAGCTTGTTGGCTTTTTCCGCCGCTGTTTCACCGTAGTCGCGGGTGATGGTGGTTTGTATGTTGCCGGGAATCACGGTGTTGCCGAGCTCCTGGATGCGCGCACGCACGCCTCTGGCCACGTCCACCGCGTTGGTGCCGGGTTTTTTGGTCACGGTCAGGGTCAGCGCGGGATAGACCCCGCCTGCCGCCACGGCCGCCTCGTCCGGCGCAGCAGCAGCGCCCGCCCCCGCGCCCGGCGTGTACCAGACATAGCGCTGCGGCAGCTGGGCGCCGGTCTCGATGCGTGCCACTTCGCGCAGGTACACCGGCAGGCCGTTGCTGACGCCCACCACCAGATCCCCCACATCCTGCGCATTGCGCAAGAACTCGCCCGTTTCCACGCTCAACATCTGGCCGCCCGGCACTTGCGGGTCCAGCACGGCACCCGAGGGCATGCTGGCATTGGCGGCGGCCAGCGTGGCCTTGAGCGACAGCACATCGACGCCACGCTCGCGCAGCCGCACCGGGTCCAGCCACACCTGCACGGCACGCTGCGGCCCGCCAATGGTTTGCACCTCGCGCGTGCCCGGCACCCGCTTCAATTCAGCCTCGACGGTATGCGCCACGCGCTCCAGATCAACCGCTGGCAGGGCATCCTTGCTCCACAGCGTGACGGCCAGCACCGGCACATCGTCGATACCCTTGGGTTTGACGATGGGCGTGAGTGTGCCCAACTCACGCGGCAGCCAGTCCTGGTTGGCATTGAGCACGTCATACAGGCGCACCAGGGCATCGGTGCGCGGCACGCCCACCTCGAACTGCACGGTCATGACCGCCATCCCGGGGCGCGCCACGGAATAGGTGTGCTCAATGCCGGCAATCTGGCTGAGCACCTGCTCGGCCGGGCGCGCCACCATGTTGTGCACGTCCACGCTGCTGGCGCCGGGGAACGGGATCAGCACATTGGCCATGGTCACGTTGATTTGCGGCTCTTCTTCACGCGGCGTCACCAACACCGCAAAAATTCCCAGCAGCAGCGCCACCAAAGCCAGCAAGGGTGTGATTTCATTGAGCTTGAAAGCCCGCGCCATGCGCCCGGAGATGCCCAGTTTGGATTCGTCAGACATGCTCATCTCACTGACCGGCATTGCCAACGGGCTTGGCCCCCGCCAGACCCGCGCGCACCGGGTCCAGTGCCACGCGGTCGCTGTCGCTCAAGCCCGCCAGCACCTCAACACCTTGCGCGCCGTGCTCGGCGCCGAGGCGAATCGCCCTGAGCGCAAAGCCCTGGTTTGAGACCACATAGACGGCCGTCAACTCGCCACGGCGCAACACCGCTGCCGCCGGGATGAGCAAACGCTGCGACTGGCCGGCGGCAAAACGCACCCGCACCTGCTGGCCCGGCAGCAGGTCTTTGGCCGCCGTGGCGGGCAATTCAAGCCGCCATTCGATGGTTTGCGACACCGCGTCCGCGGTGGGCAGATGACTGGTCAGGCTGGGACGAACCCACTGCATGGAGCCGTCCGCCCCGCGCATCTGAACCTCGACCGAAGAACTGTCCTGCACCAGCTTTGATCGCGACACCGGCACCTGCACCACGGCCCGCAATGGCAGGGGGGCGTACAGGGTCATCAGCGGCTTGCCAGGAAAAGCGAGGTCGCCCGCCTCCGAGAGAGTTTGCAGCACGAAGGCGTCAAAAGGCGCAGTGACACGGGTAAAGCCCTGCATCAATCCGGACTGTTTCTCGCCGGCGCTGGCCTGTTCACGGCCCGCTTGTGCTGATTTGAGCTGGGCCTCGGCCGTGTCCATCGCCGCTTTGCTGATAAACCCTTTGGCCAGCAGTTCACGGGTGCGGTCGTAGTTGGCTTGCGCGTTGCGCAACTCGGCTTGTGACTGCGCCGCCTGGGCACGACTGAGTTGCATACCCGTCTGGGTTTCGCGGTCATCGATGGTGGCCAGCAACTGCCCGGCACGCACCGCGTCGCCCGCCTTGACGGCCAGCGTGACCAGCCGCCCCGAGGCCTGTGCTGACACCGTGCTCTGCTTGACCGGCTGCACCACGCCATCGAGTTCAAAACCGCTGCCCACTGCCTTCAGCTGCACCGCCGCCACACCGACCTCGGGGGGCGTTTGCGCAGTCACCGACAGTGCTGCCATGGACACGAGCGCAAGCAAGGCTCGACCCACCCGACCGCCTCGAACCAGGGAACGCAATAAAAATGACACGTGCATAAAGCTTCCTAAAAAATACTGCGCTGAGTATATTT
>JAABQI010000281.1 GCA_011391545.1 Rhodoferax sp. | reverse complement strand
TCCAGATCACAGCAGTCTTTGAGAAATGTGCTTGCCGAAGCGGTAAAAAACGGCATCCCCGCACCCGCCTTGTCCTCGGCTTTGGCCTATTACGATGGCTACCGAAGCGAAAACCTCCCGGCCAATCTTTTGCAGGCGCAACGGGACTTTTTTGGCGCGCACCAGTACGAGCGCGTCGACAAACCGCGCGGCGAGTATTTCCATACCAATTGGACCGGCCGGGGTGGTGACACCACATCAACGGTCTATTCAGCGTAGCTCATGGCTGTCATGCCATGATCGATGACAGCACGCACCGATTCCGGCGATGAGGTTCCTGTAAGCGCCTCTGGTGCTGCGAGCGCCTTGCAGGCTCATGATCGGCTGCCCGGTCGCCACCCCAGCTTGGGTGGATCGCCCCTAAACTACACCATATGTAATTACCGAAAGAAAAAATGTTCGATCAAAGCGGCCAATGGATACACCTTGAAACATTCGATGATTTTGACAACGGCCTGTCAGAGCTGATTGACCTCTGGGCCAGCACCTCAAAGACAGTGACCAAAACCGTCAAAGCGGCAGCACTCGCTCATTTCAAGGAAGACCTGGACGCAGCCGTTCTCAAATGGATCGACAACCGGGCCAAGTCCAAAAAATACGCTTCCATTGCCAAGGAACTGGCTGAATTTGAAGATGCACTGACAGCAGTCCCCGTTGCTGCGCCGGCCAAGGCCAAGAAGAAGGTGTGAGATCGGGTGTTTTTTTCATCGCCACTGATTGACCGGTTTCACGCGCATTGGCGGGCAAACTGGAAAAGCCACCTGGGAACGCTTGTGCTTGCCGCAGTCGTTCTGATCTCGGTCCAAGCGTGGCAAACCAGGGATGTTCCTGGCGGCGCGGCACCGGATTTTGTGCTCACCCTGGTGCAGCCGGATGGCACCTCAAGGCAATCCACCCTGCATGAATGGCGTGCCCTGCATCCGGGTCAAGCCGTGGCCTTGCACATTTGGGCGGATTGGTGCCCTATTTGTCGCACCGAAGAAAACAGCATTACCCGCTTGACGGCCGACTGGCCCGTGCTGACCGTTGCGATGCAATCTGGCCCGTCCGACAATGTGCAGAGAGTTCTGCAAAAGCGTCAATTGTCATGGAACACCACTGTGGACGAGCGCGGCACGGCCACAAAGTCGCTCGGCTTCAAGGGCGTGCCAGCGTTTGTCGTCATCGATGCCGAGGGTCAATTACGCACACCCACCATGGGCTACACCACTGAAATCGGCATGAGGTTGCGGCTATGGTGGGCTTCGTTGGTCTAGCCTTGGCCGAAGCCGTGATGGGTTTGGCAGACCGCCGCCCCGATCACAACTGTGACTTGAAGTACCGGTAGGAATGAATTACCGCGTCGCGCACTTTTTCCATCTCTGCGACCAGGGCCTCCCACTTGTCTTCACTGGCAGCCTTGACCTCCTGAAGCTTGCCCTTGGCCAGTTTGGATTGCTGGCGCAGCTTGGTCATTTCTTCCTGGTATTTGGCGCGGACATCTTCCTTGGCGTCTTTCGCCTTGGCTTCCAATTTGTCCATCTTGGCATCCAACTCGTCGAGTTGAAGCTTCATTTTTTCGATGTATTCGTCTCTTTTGGTCATGACGGCTCCTTGCTGTTGAAAATAGAATGGGGCGATGACAGCTAGCCACTTTGGCAGCCGACTTCATGCTTTTTTCCCTCTAAGGCAAGGATATGCAGCGGAGCTACGGGAGTCGTGATAATTGTCAACAGTGATGGACTTACCGGCGATCTGGCGGCCGCATCATGATGTGTGCGAAATTTTTGGCGGACCAATTTCCGCTCGGCTACTTCTGGCGCCAAACGGCCATCACAATGGCCGCCGCCAGGGCCTGCACCAGCGCGATCGTCATCACCGCGCCTGTCCAGCCCGTGCCCTCAAACGCCACGCCGGCACCCCAAGAGCCTGCTGCGCCGCCCGCGTAATAGCTCATGTAATAAAGACCGGTGGCCAATGAACGGCCCTCGCTGACATTTTTTGAAATGGCGCTGATGGTGGCTGACTGGCACAGAAAGACGCCGCTTGAGCACACGGTCAGACCGACAACGACCACGGGCAAAGAGGCCACCAGCGTCAACAGCAAACCGGCGGCCGAAATGGCCAATCCCCATAGCAGCGACCGCATGTAGCCCAGGCGGTCGATGTGGCGTCCGGCAAGCGGGGTCACCATCGCACCCACCAGGTAAACGGCAAACACATTGGCCAAACCGGCGGCGGAAAGATTGAAAGGCGAAGCTGCCAGGTACAGGTTGACGTAGGTGAAGGTGCCCACCAGGGAAAACAGCACGCAAAAGCCCACGGCGCATGACGCCATCAGCCGCTTGTGGTGCAAATGCCGCCACAGGGTAGTGAGTGCGGCGCGCACATTTCGGTTGGGGACAAAGTGGCGCGAAGGCGGCAGCAGCCACAACACCAGAATGGCACCCAGAAAATTCATGATGGCCAGGGTGACAAAAGCGCCCCGCCAGCCCAACAAATCCCCCAAATGGCCGGTAATGAAGCGTCCGCTGAAGCCGCCCATGACCGTGCCGCCCACATAGGTGGCGGTCATGCGGGCTACCCCGCCGCCATCGCGGAACTCCTCGGCAATGTAGGCGATCAGCACCACAACGATGCCGGGCACGGCAAGGCCCTGCAAGAAGCGCAGGGCAATCAAGGTGTCAAGGCTGTTCGCAATCGGTATCAGGGCGGTGGGCACCGTCATTGCAAACAGGGAAATGCACAGGATGCCCCTGCGCCCGAGGGCGTCCGACAGCATGCCCATGACGGGCGAGACCAGCCCAACGGCCAGCACCGTGGCACCGACCGTCATACCGGCTTGCAGCGCAGAGGCATGGAAATCCGCCATCACCATGGGCAAGACGGCCTGGATGGAATAGACGTTCAGAAACGCCAGGAAACCAATAACCCAAACAATGGGTTGGGAGGCCCGCACGCCGTCGCCAAGAAAAAAATGACGAAGGTTGTAGGCAGACATGGCTGAATTTTATGGCTTGAGGTGTTTGGGCGTGAAGCAGTTTGACGGCCTGCCTCTGTCCCTATCAACCCAAAATAGCGACTGCATGCACACACCTGTCGCACCCTCCCGTCGACTCCCGTCAACCCTGACTTTTGTCTTGCGATGGGTCTTTGGCATCAGCCTTGTAATGGCCCTGCAAGCCTGCGCTTTGGTGGCAGTGGCCGATGTGGCGGTCACGGTGGTTGCCACCGGGGTAAAAATCACTGCCAAGGCGGTCGGCGCCGTGGCTGATGCCGTGTTACCGGATGGTGAAGACAATTAACTGGTTGTCGAGGCCAGCGGCGCACGGGCCGGAGCGGCATACCATTGCTCACGGGGCACCACTTTCGGCTGTTCGGTATCTCCCTCGTAGGCGGGGGTCATGATCTGGACGCCATACTCGTTGAAGATGTCGAGAATATTGCGATGCAGTTCTGTGTAAATTCGGTTCATGGCGTGGGCGGCGGCGCAATAGGCATTGATTTCATAGACGACACAAAAGTCGCCCAGTTGCTTTTGAAGGATGAACGGGGTGGGTTCACGCAGCAGTTCGGGCGTGCGTGCCGCAGCTTCCAGAAGCATCGCCTCAACCTGTCGCCAGGGCGTCTCGTAACCAATGCCAACGGTGGTGTGGAGGATCAGTCCGGCAGTTCCGGACATGGTGCTGTAGTTGACGACCTCGCTATCGATGATTTTTGAGTTGGGAATCGCCACCAGTTCGTTTTTCAGGGTTCGCAGGTAGGTCACCAGTGTGCGCACCTGCTCCACGTCGCCCGTGTATTCACCTATCTTTACCCGGTCGCCCACCTTGAATGCCCGGCGGTAAGTCATCGAGTAGCCGGCGATGATGTGGCCGATGATCGAGGACGATCCCAGCGAGAAGATCACGCCGATGAAGAGCGACACCCCCTTGAAGGCCTCCGAATCCGAGCCGGGAATGTACGGATACGCAATAATGATGGCAAAGGCAATCAGAAAAAGCCTTACCAGCCGATAGGTGGGCAAGGCCCAATCCTGATCAAATTCGTGCCATACCACGCTGCCATCCGCCAGGCTCTCAAAATAGAGCTTGACCAGTTTCAGAACGTACCGGGCGATGTAGAAAAGGACCAGCAGGAATACCAGGTCCGGAACGATCCCAATAAAATCAAGACCCAAGGTGCGCAACGGCTCAACCAGCAATCCGACCAATTGGTTGGCCAGCCCGCGCGTCCAGGGAAACAGCACAAGAACGCTGCTGAGGTAAAGATACAGTGCAACCAGCAGCAAGGCTCCCCACACAAGCCTAATCAGGCTGGTCAGTAATCCCCAAATCTGCTGTGCCCTCAAGATATGGAAACCCTGAATCTGCACGTCTGGAATATTCTGGTGGAAACGACTCTCAAATCGATCACGCAAGCGGCGAGACAGTCGCGCACTCACCCACAATGCCAGCACAAAGGCAAGGCCCGCGCCCAATGCGATCAGACCATGACGCAGCAGCGTGGCAGGCACACGGTCCTGCCGCCAGTTGGTGATGGTCTCGCCAATGCTCATGACAACAATTCCTGCATAGGTTTGCCGACCGACACCCTCCAGACGGGCGTCGGCGTCCAAAACAGACAGAACCAGCTTGTTCCCAGCCATGACCGTGCTTTTGCCAGGCTGTGAGTCGTCAATACGCAGGGTCTCCTTGGAAAAGCTTGGGTCGGCTGCCAGTTCGACGATCCGGTCAGCGATGGTCTGGGCTCGCCGCTCGGCAGGAAACGAAGAGGTTCCGCGAACCTTCAAAACGGTACGGCCATCCACCACGACGGCCGCACTCGCCTGGGCTTCCAGATCGCTTTCATCAACAGGTCTTGTGGCGGGCTCTGCCGCTGCCTGCGCCACTTGGGCAAACAACATGAAGCATGAAATCAGCACAAAGACCAATGCATGGCGTAACGATGTCTGCTTGTTCATGCTGAGAGCCTCAAATGGTATTTTCGCCATGGACATGCGTTGTCTGACTGACAGGGTTGCAGCATTGCCAGGGGGGGCATGGCGGAATGGAAAATTATAGTGATTCAATGCCACGAGATGACGATTGCGCAAGATGGCGGGCTGATAATTCGCGCGTCGAATACCGCTTCGCGGCGAACACTTGCGATCCATTCCAGATGAACTTAACAAAGACAGTTTTTGCGGCGAGGGGGGCCTTGCTTGCCACGGTTTTCGCCTTGAGCGCTTGCAGCAGCGCGCCTCCAGCCATCACGCCCCCTGCACCGCCCGCGCCGCCCGTCGTGGCAGCCATCAAACCCAAGCCCGTCATCGGCCTTGCGCTGGGCGGCGGCTCGGCCAAGGGATTTGCGCACATTGGCGTTATCAAGGCGCTGGAGGCGCAGGGCATCGTGCCGGACCTCGTGATTGGCACCAGCGCCGGATCGGTGGTCGGCGCGCTGTACGCGTCTGGCAAGAACGGGTTTGAATTGCAGGAGCTTGCGATTCCGTTCGACAAGTGGCAGTTTGTCGATTGGGGCATGCCCAATCGCGGGCTCATGAAAGGCGATGCGCTGGCCCGATTCATCAACAACACAGTGGCTGGGAGAACCATCGAAAAATTTCCGAAAAAGTTCGGCGCCGTTGCCACCGATCTCCAGTCGGGCGAGCCGATCGTGTTTCGCACGGGCGATGCCGGTACCGCGGTGCTGGCGTCCAGCAGCATTCCGCTGGCTTTTCAGCCGGTCAGCATCCGCGGGCGCCAGTATGTCGATGGCGGCCTGGTCAGCCCCGTGCCGGTCAGGCTGGCCTTCGAGATGGGCGCCACCTTTGTCATCGCTGTTGATATTTCCGACAAACCGGCCAATGGCAGCATCGGCAGCACCATGGAAGTGGCGCTGCAAACCCTGGCCATCATGGGCGAGATGATTCGCCGCTACGAAAAACCGGTGGCTGATATCTTGATCAGGCCGGACATTTCAAGGCTCGGGTCGGTCGATTTTGAGAACCGTCACCTGGCCATTATGGAAGGTGAAAAGGCTGCCGGCCTTGAAATGCAGAGGCTCAAGGACAAGCTGGCAAGGTTTGGCGAGCGCCGATAGCCTTGTCGGGTGACGGTGTCACCCTGCCAGGGCAAACTCACTTTTGCTCAAAAATTTGCGTCGCTGGGAAGCCGTCATCACCCTCATCTTCGTCAAGTTTCGACTTTGGCAAATCAAATTTTGCGGCAGGCAAAACCGCTGACGGAGGTGCAGATGCTGCCGATGCCAACGTAACAGCCGGTGCAACGGCAACGGCAGCGGCAAGCGGCGTGGCAGGCACGGCCTGCACCAGCGGCGCTGACTCTTCTGCCACTGCGGCCCAGAAGCCAGTCTCGGGCAGCTTGTCATGAGGACAGCCGCAATCGGGGGCAAATTTCCAGACGACGAGAAAATTGGCGGCCTCTGAAGTGTTGTCAAAAAATTGAATTTCAGTCAGGAACTGCTTTTGCAGCTCGGGTGCATAGCACATCAAGGCATCATTCCATTTGAGCAGCACCATTTGGATCAGCAACACATCCGAGTCATCCGACGAGGCCATTGGCTTAATCTCGCAGCCGATCCAGTGGACGGGAATGCCATAGCGGCGCAGCACGCTTTTCAAGGCCAGCCGGACCATCTCAACTCGGATGTCGTTTTTCTTCGGCTGAGCGCTAAAGGTTTCAACAGCAAGCTGCGGCTCTGGCTTTTTCTTGGATCTGCCAAATAAAAATTCAAACATACAAAAGTACCCCTATAAAAAGTGGCATGAATCAGCGTGAGCAGTTTAGCCGAGGTTTGAGCCGCAAAAGGTGGCCGATCATTGTGCCGATCGATCATGGCGCTGTGAAATAAAAAAAACGGCCCCGAGGGGCCGTCTTGTCGTTCAAGAGGGCAGAACCTTATGTGCGCGGTTCGCCCTGCTCGTTGACGGTAATGGTGGATCCGGGCGGCGTGGTCACCTGCGTGCGATGCTCCTGGCCTCGAAAGCTGTAGGTGACATCCCAATACTGGGCTTGCGCCTGGTTGGAGACGCTTTCGCAGCGCTGCACATCCGGCGTGGCCGCTGCTTGCCCGTTGCTGCCGACGTTGTAGCCTAGCGCGGCACCGGCAATGGCGCCGCCAGCAGTGGCCAAGTCCTTGCCGGATCCGCCGCCAACCTGGTGGCCGAGAATGCCGCCAAGCAGCGCGCCTACAACCGCTCCGGGAATGTTGGCACTGCCTTGTGTCTGGGCGACCTGCCCGGGCTCGACCCAGCAGCGTTGCTCAGGCGTTCCAACGACGGCACGCACTGAGGTGATGTTGGCTTCGTAGAGGCGCTCGTTGCTGCGCCGACGGTAGTCAGGCGAAACAACAGACTGGGTGTTATTGCGCACGTCCTGGCTCACGGCGCGCGCCGACGACACGCGGTCGTTCAGGCCGGTTGCTGCCAGCGACGGATACTGGCCGGGCTGCAGGACGAAACAGCGGCCGCCAAACTGAACGTTTTCGCAAAGCTCCCAAGGGCCACCGACCACCACCACCGAGGAAGCACGGTCATTGAACCTGTTACGGTCGAAGTTGTCCACCGCATCGCTCGAAACCAGAGTTCGGCCCGTAAAACCTTCGTTTTCGTAAATGGTAATTTTTGACGCGACCGCGGCGGGCGCAGTGTTCTCAGCCAACCGCACCGACGTGACGCGGTCGTTCAAACCCATCGCCCTCATCGAAGGATACTGGCCGGGCTGCAGGACGACACAGCGCCCCCTGAACCGATTGTTCTCACAAAGCTCCCAAGGGCCGCCAGCCACCACCACCGAAGAGGCGCGGTCGTTGAACTGCTTGCCGTTGAGGTTCTTAACCTGCTGGTCCGTGGTGAAAGTCCGGCCGGTAAAGTTTTCGTTTTCGTAAAAGGTGACCTGAGGCGCTGCCGGAGCAGGCGCCGCATTTTGCGCCGCCCGCACCGACGAGACACGGTTGTTCAAGCCCATGGCTGCCAGCGAAGGATACTGGCCAGGCCGCAGGACGACGCAACGACCGCCGAACTGGGCGTTTTCGCAAGCCTCCCAGTTCTCACCGGCAACCACAACCGACGAGGCGCGGTCATTGAAGCCAAAACGCTCGAAGTTGTTGACCTGGCGTTCGGTGGTGAAGGAGCGGCCCCGAAAACCGTCTTGTTCAAAAAAGGTGACCTGTGCCATGGCCTGTGTGGCCGCCGCGACAGCCGCCAGCGCTAAGGCATTTCTCAAATAGGTATTCATAAGTGGTTTCTCCAGAAAGTTGTAACCAAGTGCCAACACGCACCTTGCGTGTCCTTGTCCCATCGGGATCCAATTGGCACGGGATCGAATATGCCGGGCCATTGAGCAAGCGTCTGTGCGCCAGCATACAAAGGTGGCGTTCCCGGCTTGTTAGCGCGTGAGCAAACGGCAAAACAGCACGCCCATCTGCTACGCTTGAAGCCATGCCAAACCAAGCCACTGCCACAGCCATGCCGCCGGCCGTGATCGTGCTGCTGCTGTCGCTTTTGCTCGGCCTGCAGCCCATCACCACCGACCTGTATTTGCCCGCGCTGCCTGTGCTCACCGCCGGTTTTTCCGCGCCCATGCAGCAGGCGCAGTTGACCCTGACGGCGCTGCTGCTGGCGTTTGGTGTGTCGCAACTGGTGTGGGGGCCGTTGTCTGACCGCTTTGGCCGACGGCCCATTTTGCTGATCGGCCTGAGCGCTTATGTGCTGGCCGCCGCGGGCAGCGCGCTGGCGCCCAGCATGACCGCCCTGATTGCGTGGCGCACGGTGCAAGGCGCCGCCATGGGTGCGGCAGTGATGTGCGCGCGCGCCATCGTGCGCGACCTGTATGCGCCCGCACAGGGAGCCAGGGTGATGAGCAAGGGCTTGAGCGGCCTGGGTGTGATTGCTTTTTTAAGTGCGCCCCTGGGCGGGCTGCTGACCGAAGCCTTCAACTGGCGATTCGCCCTGCTGGCGCTGGCTGTCTTTGGCGCGGTCTGCCTGGGGCTGATCG
Source organism: Rhodoferax sp. (assembly GCA_011391545.1). GTDB lineage: Bacteria > Pseudomonadota > Gammaproteobacteria > Burkholderiales > Burkholderiaceae_C > Rhodoferax. The sequence continues at coordinate 4,351 of JAABQI010000281.1, read as the reverse complement.
CCTGGCGTTTTGAAGAAACCCTGCAGCGCAAAAATCCCGCCGCGCTTCAAACCGCCACGCTGCTGGCCACCTGGAACAGCATCCTGCGCCATCCCACCTTTTTGGCTTTCTCGGCCCTTTCTGCGGCGTCTTATGGAGGCTTGTTCACCTTTCTGGCGGCCTCGTCGTTTGTCTTCATGAATGTGCTGGGCTTGAGCAAAACGCAATACGGCGCACTCATGGCGCTGAATTCCCTGGCTTATATTGGCGGCACTTTTCTGTGCCGCCACTGGCTGCCCCGCTTTGGCGTGCGCCGCTCGCTCAAATGGGCAGGCGTGCTGTCGCTTGCTGGCGGCACGCTGATGGCCGGGATCAGCCTGGCTGGCGTGCAAAACGTGTGGGCCATCATGCTGCCGCAGTTGCTTTTTATCGTTGCCCACGGCATTCACCAGCCCTGCGGCCAGAGTGGCGCGGTGGGGCCGTTTCCGCACGCGGCCGGCGCGGCGTCGGCCATGAATGGCTTTTTGATGATGCTGGCCGCCTTTGCCATGGGCAGTTGGCTCGGGGCAAACATGGACGGCACCGTGCTGCCGCTCACGCTGGGCGTGTGGTTCTGGAGCGCCCTGATTGCGCTGTCCGCCTGGACGCTGGTGCAGAAGTATGGGGAGCCAAAATAATGGGGGTCAGATTCCAATTAATTTCTTCCCTGCCCCGCCACCTGGCATTGGCCGGCCCCACCGCGTCGGGCAAAACCGCGGCGGCGCTGGCGATTGCACAACGCTGGCCGGTGGAAATCATCAGCGTTGATTCGGCGCTGGTGTACCGCGGCATGGACATTGGCACCGCAAAACCCAGCGCCGCCGAGCTGGCGGCTGTGCCGCACCACCTGATCGACATTCGCGACCCGCTGCAGGCCTACAGCGCCGCCGAGTTCGTGGCCGATGCACGGCACTTGATGGCCGAGATCACGGCGCGCGGCAAGCTGCCGCTGCTGGTGGGTGGCACCATGCTGTATTTCAAGGCGCTGCGTGAAGGCCTTGACGACATGCCACGCGCTGACCCGGCGATTCGAGAAGGCATTGCTTTGGAGGCGGCGCAAAAAGGCTGGCCCGCGCTGCACGCCGAGCTGGCGCAGGTGGACCCGGTGTCGGCTGCGCGTCTGAACCCGGCAGATTCACAGCGCATTTCCCGGGCACTGGAGGTCTACCGCGTCAGCGGGCGGCCGCTATCGTCGTTTCAAACCAGAAATTCCGAATCAAACGAGGCGCCCCGTCATGACCCGGACAGCCTGCTGATTTCTCTGGAGCCGACCGACCGCGCCTGGCTGCACCAGCGCATCGCCCAGCGCTTCGATGCCATGCTGGCGGCTGGTTTTCTGGACGAGGTCAAGGCCCTGCGGGCGCGCGGTGACCTGCACCCTGACCTTCCCGCCATGCGCTGCGTCGGCTACCGCCAGGCCTGGGAGTATCTAGACGCGCATGAAATGCGCGGTCTGGCTGGCCTGCCGCCCCTGAGCGAGCTGCGCGACAAGGGCATTTTTGCCACGCGCCAGCTCGCCAAGCGCCAGATGACCTGGCTGCGCTCCATGCCTGAGCGCCAGATGGTGGCGTGTGATGCACCCGATGCGTTGGAGCAGGTGCTGACGTTGGCAAACTGTTTTATGAAAGGCCAGGCATGACCCTGATCATCCAGAATTTAGGCAAAAGTTACGGTCAGACGCCGGTCTTCAGCCAAGTGTCGCTGCGCGTGGCGCCGGGCGAATTTGTCGCCATTGTGGGCGAGTCGGGCGTCGGCAAATCGACGCTGCTCAACTGCATGGCGGGTCTGGACAGTTGGGACAGTGGCACGGTGCGGCTTGACGGGCAGGACTTGGGTACGCTCAGCGACGAGCAACTGGCACGGCTACGACGGGAGAAAACCGGCTTTGTGTTCCAGGCCTTTCACGTGCTGCCGCACCTGAGCGTGGCGCAGAACGTGGCGCTGCCGCTGATGCTGCTGGGCCAGCATGACGACGCGCGTGTCCAGGCCATGCTCGATGCCGTGGGCCTGACCGGCTTGGGCGAGCGCCTGCCGCAGCAGCTCAGCGGCGGCCAGTTGCAGCGCGTGGCGATTGCCCGCGCGCTGGTGCACCGCCCGATGCTGCTGCTGGCCGACGAGCCCACCGGCAACCTCGACCCCAGCACCGCCGCGCGCGTGATGGACGCGCTGGTCACACAAACGCGCCAGCACGGCGCCGCCATGGTGCTGGTGACGCACTCGGTGGCCGCGGCCAAGCGCGCCGACCGGGTGTTGACGCTGACGGCCACGGGCCTGATTGCCTACGTCGGCGCGAGTGAGCCCCACCTGCCTGACGTCCGGGCGCCGGGCGCGCCTGCCAACGCCCCCGGCTGATGCCCGCCGTGCAAGTCCTGCTTGATTTTTGTGATCCGCATGGCCGGCAGGCCGCCTTACGCTGCGCCTTCGACCAGCCGGAGCAAACGCTGGTGGCGCACACGCCCGCGCAGGTCAAGCCGCTGCTGGAAGCCGTCGATGCCTTGGCAAAGCAAGGCTTCTGGTGTGTGGGTTATGTGCGTTATGAAGCCGCGCCCGCGTTCGATGCCGCACTCAAAGTGCATGCGGCGGACGGCCCGCTGGCCTGGTTCGGCGTCTATGCCAAGGCCTCGCCGTGGCCCGACGAGAAAGTCAATGACGATGACGCCACCCGCGTGCAGTGGCAAAGCGGGCTGAGCCGGGCGGATTTTGATGCGGCCATGGACCGCATGCACCAGGCGATTGCGGCGGGTGACTTGTACCAGGTCAACTACACCGCGCCGCTTCACGGTGCGTTTTCTGGCGACCCGCAGACGCTTTTCAAACGCCTGCACCGCGCCCAACCCCAAGGCTACGCGGCCTTCATCGACAGTGGTTTCGAGCAGGTTCTGTCGGTCTCGCCCGAGCTGTTTTTTGACTGGCAAAACGGACAAGCCATTCAGGGCGGGCAGTTGCTGACGCGCCCCATGAAAGGCACCGCGCCGCGTGGCAGCAGCGCCGGGGAAGATGCCACTCTGGCCGCCGCGCTGGTGGCCTCGCCCAAGGAGCGAGCCGAGAACGTGATGATTGTCGATTTGCTGCGCAACGACGTGTCGCGCATCGCACAGTCTCATACCGTCAAGGTGCCGCATCTTTTTACCGTGCAAACGCTGCCCACAGTGCTGCAAATGGTGTCCGACGTGACCGCTGTCACCCGGCCCGGCACCAGCCTGTGCGATGTCTTCACCGCGCTGTTTCCCTGTGGCTCCATCACCGGCGCGCCCAAGGTGCAGGCCATGCGCATGATAGAAGCGCTGGAGCCGCAAGCGCGCGGCATTTACTGCGGCGCCATCGGCGTGGTGCGCCCCGGCGGCCACGCCACCTTCAACGTGGCGATTCGCACCGTGACGCTGCGCGGCACATCGGCCACCTGCGGCATTGGCAGCGGCATCACTGCGGATGCCACGGCCGAGGCCGAATGGCAGGAATGGCGCATCAAACGCGGCTTTCTGGAGCGCGCCAGCGAGTCGTTCAAACTGCTGGAAACACTGCGCCTGGAAAACGGAAGCTTTCACAATTTGGACGCGCACCTGGCCCGGCTGCAACGGGCGGCAGCACACTTTGCTTATCCGCTGAATGCGTCGCACATCAGGCAAGTCTTGAATGCTCTGATCACTGACCAGTCTGCCTGGCGCGTCCGCCTGCTGCTGGATGACAAGGGCCACGCCCAGGCGCAGGCCTATGCGATGCCCCCTTCGCAGACGCCGGTGACGTTGCAACTGGCAATCCGGCCCTTTGATAACGCGCACAGCGAATTCACCCGTTTCAAAACCACGCACCGTGCGCACTACGAGGCCTTTGCGCCCAACGACCCAGCCGTGTTCGACACTCTGCTCTACAACGAAGCCGGCGAGCTGACCGAATGCACCCGCGGCAACATCGCCCTGCTGCTCGATGGCCGCTGGGTGACACCGCCGCTGCGCTGCGGCTTGCTCGACGGCATCGGGCGGGAAATGTATTTGAAGGAAGGCCGCCTGCTTGAAGCCGTGGTGCGGGTTGACGACCTGCCACGCGTGCAGGCGCTGGCTTTCATCAACAGCTTGCGCGGCTGGCTGGATGCCCGGCTGCTCGGATAACTTCAGCGCAGATCACCTTAAAAAATCCCGAGGAAACACACATGTTCGTCGTCATTTTTCGTGCCAAGGTTCGCAGCACTGACAGCGAATACACCCAGGTCGCAGCGCGCATGCGCGAGCTGGCGCTGGGTCAGTTCGGCTGCCTTGAATTCACCGCAGTGACCGAAGGCCAGGACGAAATTGCCCTGTCTTATTGGCCCACAGAAGAAAGCATCCGGGCATGGAAG
>JAABQI010000280.1 GCA_011391545.1 Rhodoferax sp. | reverse complement strand
CCTCTTCGCCACCTACAAGGAAGCGCTGGGGCTGAAGGAACTTCACATCATTGGCACCGGCGGCAACGAATTCCAGCAAGAACGTGAGCAGTGGGACGATGGCAACAACGTCGTCGCACTGGCACCGGGCGTGGTCGTCGGCTACGAACGCAACACGCACACCAACACGATGCTGCGCAAGAATGGCATCGAGGTCATCACGATTTCTGGCCAGGAACTCGGACGGGGTCGTGGCGGTGGGCACTGCATGACCTGCCCGATCGAACGCGACCCTGCCTATTGACCTAAGGCCCTCAGCATTTCCCGCCTGCCCGCAAGGCAGGCGCTTTACCCCCCCTAAACCTGATCTCTGGAGTACACACATGTCTTTTAATCTCAAGGGCCGCAGCTACCTCAAGCTGGCTGACTTTTCACAGCGCGAAATGCTCTACCTGCTGGACCTCTCGCGCGACCTGAAGCGCGCGAAGTACGCCGGCATCGAACAGGAAACACTCAAGGGCAAGGACATCTGCCTGATTTTTGAGAAGACCTCGACTCGCACACGCTGCGCCTTCGAGGTGGCCGCGCACGATCAGGGCGCGCATGTCACCTACCTCGACCCGTCGGGCAGCCAGATCGGGCACAAGGAATCCATGAAAGACACCGCCCGCGTGCTGGGCCGCATGTTCGATGCGATCGAGTACCGCGGGGCCGGCCAGGCCAACGTCGAGGAGCTTGCCAAGTACGCGGGCGTGCCCGTCTACAACGGCCTGACAGACGACTGGCACCCGACCCAGATGCTGGCCGACATGCTCACCATGGTTGAGCATTGCGACAAGCCGCGCACGCAGATCGCTTACGCCTTCGTGGGCGATGCCCGCAACAACATGGGCAGCTCACTGCTGGTGCTGGGCGCGATGATGGGCTGCGACGTGCGCATGGTGGCCCCCAAGGCCAACCAGCCGCATGACGAGGTGCTTGAACTCGCCCGCAAGTGGGCCGAGCAGACCGGCGCCCGCATCACGGTGACTGACGACATCGACGCTGGCGTCAAGGGTGTCGACTTCGTCCACACCGATATCTGGGTGTCGATGGGCGAGCCCAAGGAGGTGTGGGCAGAGCGCATCAAGCTGCTGTTGCCCTACCAGGTGAACATGTCGTTGATGCGCAAGACCGGCAACCCGAACGTGAAGTTCATGCACTGCCTGCCAGCTTTCCACAACACTGATACCAGGATCGGCAAGGACATCTTTGAGAAGTTTGGCATCTCCGAGATGGAAGTCACCGACGAGGTGTTCGAGAGTTCGATGAACGTTGCCTTCGAGCAGGCCGAGAACCGCCTGCACTCCATCAAGGCGATCCTCGTCGCCACGCTGGGCAATTGACATGGGTCGCGTCGTCATCGCCCTCGGTGGCAATGCCCTGCTCAAGCGCGGGCAGGAAATGACTGCCGACAACCAGCGCAAGAATGCGCGCATCGCAGCCGCTGCGCTGGCGCCGCTGGCGCTGGAGCACCAAACCGTCATCACGCATGGCAACGGCCCGCAGGTGGGCATGCTGGCGCTGCAGGAGATCGCTTTCGAGGAAGTCGAGGACTATCCACTCGACGTGCTGGGGGCCGAGACCGAGGGCATGATCGGCTACATGATTGAACAGGAGCTCGGCAACGTGCTCCCGTTCGACCGGCCGATCGCCACCCTCCTCACCATGGTCGAGGTTGATGCCGCCGACCCGGCCTTCGCTGACCCAACCAAGTTCATCGGCAAGGTCTACGACGAGGCCGAAGCCAGGGCAGAAGCAGCGGCCAAGGGCTGGACCGTGAAGCCAGACGGCAAGTATTGGCGGCGCGTCGTGCCCTCGCCCCTGCCCAAGCGCATCTTCCAGTTGCGCCCCATCGAATGGCTGCTGGAAAAGGGCACCACGGTCATCGCCGCGGGCGGCGGTGGCATTCCGACGATGTACGAACCGGGTAGCGAACGCCGGCTGATCGGCGTCGAGTGCGTGATCGACAAGGACCGTGCTTCGGCACTGCTGGCCAAGGCCATTGGTGCCGACATCTTCATCATGGCCACCGATACCGACGCGGTCTACCTCGACTGGGGAAAGCCGCAGCAGCGCGCCATCCGCTCGGCCACGCCCGATGCCCTCGATGCCTACGGCTTCGCTGCCGGTTCGATGGGACCCAAGGTTGAGGCCGCGCAGGATTTTGCCCGGGCCACCGGCAAGCGGGCGATCATCTGCTCGCTGGCCGATGTACCAGCCGCTGTGCGCGGCGAGAAGGGCACCACCATCGGCGTCGATCTTGGCGAAGTCACCTTCTACCCAGGGCCGGCTCTGCGCTGACGCGTCGGCTTCACGGCGCGCAGCTGTGCGCTGTCAACACTTGGCGGACGCAAGTGCGGCGCCGCTGCTGCGCGTGGCAGCGGCGTCATCTCCAGGCCGTCAGACCCGCTGCTGCACGAGCTTGTAGGGGTAATCGGGCTCCACGTAGTCCTGTGCGTCCTGACGCGGTGGCAGCTTGACCTTGGCGCGCCGCGGTGCCTGGTAGGGCACTTGCTCCAGCAGGTGGTTGATCAAGTTCAGTCGTGCCCGCCGCTTGTCGTCGGACGGCACCACGAACCACGGCGCGTGCGCCGTATCGGTGGCCTGGAACATCTTGTCGCGGGCCTTCGAGTAGTCGTACCAGCGGCTGTAGGACTTCAGATCCATCGGTGTCAGCTTCCAGAGCTTGCGGCCGTCTTCGATGCGCGCCTCCAGGCGGCGGGTCTGCTCCAGCGGGCTGACTTCGAGCCAGTATTTCAGCAAGATGATGCCGGACCCGATGAACGCCTGCTCCAGGAACGGCGTGCCGACCAGGAAGTTCTCGACCTGCTCGTCGGTGGCAAAGCCCATCACCCGCTCGACGCCGGCGCGGTTGTACCAGCTGCGGTCGAAGATCACCACTTCACCGGCCGCCGGCATGTGCGGAAAATAGCGTTGAAAATACATCTGCGATTTCTCGCGCTCAGTGGGGGCGGGCAGCGCCACGACGCGGAACACGCGCGGGCTCACGCGCTCGGTGAGGGCCTTGATCACGCCACCCTTGCCGGCGCCGTCACGGCCCTCGAAAACGATGCAGACCTTCTGGCGCTCCGCCACCACCCACTGCTGCAGCTTGACCAGCTCGACATGCAGCCGCTTTAATTCCTGCTCATAGGTCTTGCGCGCCAGCTTTACCTGGTCGCCGGACGCACTGCTGGCACCGCCCGGGTTGGCAGCGTCAGACGCCGCAAGCAGCTTGACTGATTTTTTCTTCATGGTGGCCTCCAAAGTACCTGATACTGGCATCGCATTTTAGCGTGCCGTCGGGCCCGCCCAACTTGCCGGCGAAGCATGGTGCGAGCGCCGCGCGGATCTCGGCAATTATCGCCCCGGTCTCCGGCAGGCCCGGCTGTTCATAGGCCTTTTCCTGTATGACGAACATCATCATCAAGGATTCACGCAGCTTTCGGAAGGCCAGAGGGTTGGTGCTGCCGCAGGTGGCTTCGTCGTTGCGCAGCACCGCCTCGACGATGCAGGGCGTGACCAGCGGCCCATGGATGGCTTCTCACATGTGGTGTTAGCTCGTGGATTGGTTGATCAAGGGAATTCGGCGGCAACAGGTATGCAACGAACTTGAAGAGGTTGCGCGATTTGCAAGTGCACATCACGCTGCGGAAATGGGATATTCAGCCCAGCTTTGGTCAGCGCAGCCTCAACGGCCAGGCGCAAATCGCTCTCGATTTCCGGACCGGTGCGCGGACGGCTGTGCGCAATCCAGAAATTCAAGCGGAACAACAGGCTGTCGGCGGCAAAATCTTCCAACAAAACCACCGCAGCGGGCTCTGACAGCACCAGCGGATGCGCATGCGCACACTGCAGTATTTCCGCAATCGTCAAGGCGGTATCCGACCCGTAGGCGACACCTACCGCGATGGAGCGGCGCAGCGCCGGCTCACCAAAGCTCCAACTGCTGACCTGTTGCTCCAGCAAGAACGAATTGGGCACGATCGACATCACGCCATCAAAGCCACGCACGGTGCTGGCCCGCAAGTCCACGGCGGTCACCGTGCCACTGATGCCACCGATGGTGACAACATCACCCACCCGGACCTTGCGCTCAAACAGGATGATGGCCCCACTGATCAGGTTCTTGATCACGTTTTGTGCGCCAAAACCAAAACCGATGGCCAGCGCACCGCCTAAAAATGCAAACACGGTCAGGGGCACCCGCGCCATGCGCAACACAACCACGAACACCACGATGACCAGCAGCGACATCACCCAGCGGTCCAATACCCGCGCCAATGCCTCAGACATACCGGCCCGGCGCACCAGCACACGACTCAACAGGCGGGCCAACACGCTCACCCCCCAGTAACCCAGCAAGAACAGCACCACCACCCCGACACTTTTGCCCACTGTCACGCCATAGTCCACCGTCACCGTCTGCCCGTTGACCTGCGAGGATTCGGTGGCGCTGAACAGCTCATACTGCCAGATTTGCGTCAAGCCCTGCGACACCACGGCACCCGCGTGATCAACCCATCCGGCCAGGCCAAGTTGGTGAGCGGCCAGGTTCAAATCCTCACGCGAGCGGGTCAACAACACCCGCACGCGCGCCAGTTGCTCGTGCTTTTGCGCATGCAGGTCGATCAGCTCGCTCAGGTCGGCCAGCATTTTGGTATCGGTCGGTTCGACTACAGCGCTACCGCTGCCGATCTGACGCGTCGTATACGACCGATGTTGGGCCAACAGCAGATCGCGCTGCTCTTCATCGGCACGCAAGCGCGCCGCAACTTGGGTCAGCGCCGCATCAAGCACCTGTCCCACCTGTGCGGCCCGTAGCGGATCAGCCGCTGCAGCCAGCGCTTGCTTGCGAAACTCCCACACCTGCAACTCGCCGTGGGCCAGGGCTCGTAATTCCATCAACACTTGCACGCGGGCTTGATAGGCCTGCATTTGCGCTGGGTAGGTTTCACGCAGCCGCCCGGATTCGAGCCGGGTCAAGGTCTGGGTCGTCTGCAGCTTGCGACTCTCCCAGCGATTGGCGGCGGCTTCTGTCTGCTCACGAATTAGCAACAGGTCTTGCTCCTTGAGTTGCTGGTAAGGCCGCACCCGTTCGATCTCCTGATCAATCCGTGCCAGCGGGTCGCTCCAGGCGTCACGACCCAAGCGGGCGCTGGCACGCGCCCGCACGGCCCGCGCCACTTGCAGTTCAGCGTTCATCTGCTGCACCTTGGCGAGTTCCAGCGCTACAGTCAGCGCGGCATCGGTAGCGTCGACCGGTGCGCGCGCCAAGCGCTCCTGCCGCAAACGAAGTGTTTCGCCCGCCTTTTTAAGCTGCGCCAGGGCCAACACCACCTCGTCTTCCTGCAAAGCCAAGGCATTGCCCAGCAAGCGCTGCTGAGCCGCGCCATCATCACGAAGGTCGCGCAGCGCATCCACGTCCAGCATGGAAAAAGGCGCTGTTTTGTCGGCAGTGACAAGTGTTGGCACACCTGCGCCTGCGACGCCAGGCCCAGCCCCGGACCCAGCCCCGGGCTCGGCCTGGCGCTGCTGGATGAAGCCTTCAAGCTGCTCGATCAGACGCTCGCTTGCGCGCAGCAATTCGTCATAGACCGGGTCAGCGATGTCGCGCCATTGCGCAAGGGACTGCTGCAGACTACTCAAACGTTGGGGCCAGTCTTGCGTGGCGAGCTCAGGCGCACTAGCCGCAACCGCTGCACCCGATGGGACACCCAGTAACCGCGTTAACCCAGGCACCTGACTGATGGCATTGGTCAGATAGAAAAATACTGCAATAAATATAGCTGCTTGAGGTTTGTTCATAAAAGCCACAGGTGTATTTCTTCACACATCTGAACACAGGAAAGCAAGGTTCGCACGAGCCGACCAAAGCATCAGCTTGACTTGAGATGCAAGCTGATTGGTTTTAGCGAAGCTCAGGCCACACCCGCGCGCCAACCGCCGCCGAGCGCCCGGTAGAGCTGGACCAGGGCCTGGTGATGAGCGCGCGTCACCTGCGACAGGGCGACTTCGCTGTCGAAGAGCTGGCGCTCGGCATCCAGCACCTCGAAGTAACTGGTGACGCCCGACAGGTAGCGGGCACGGGTGACGCGCAGGCGTTCGCTGTTGGCCTTGACGACTCTGCCGCTGGCCTCGCGCTGCACGCCCAACTGCTCAAGGGCGACGAGCGCATCACTGACCTCGCGGAACGCCTGGCGTATCGTCGCCCGGTACTGTTCGACCAAAATGCGCTGCTGCGCTTGGGCAAGGTCAACGCCCGACTGCAGGCGCCCGGCGTCGAACAACGGCAAGCCGATGGCGGGCTGGAGCGACCAGGCATAACGCCCGCTGTTAAACAGCTGCCCCAAAGCGGGGCTGGCAAAGCCGAGCATCGTGCTAAGCGACACACTTGGCAGAAACGCCTTGCGCGCCGCCTCGATATTGGCACTGGCGCCGCGCAGTGCCTCCTCTGCGGCACGGATGTCAGGACGGCGTTGCAGCAGTTCCGACGGCAGTCCGGCGGTGGTCTCGACCGGCACCACCAGGGCACCCAGTTGCATCGTGCGGGCAATGGGACCCGGATTGCGTCCCACCAGAATCGACAGCGCATTTTCGGTCTGCGCAACGCGGCGACGCTGGTCCGCGATCGCCTGCTCGGAGGACGCAACCAGCGATTCCGCCTGGCGCACATCGAGAATGGAAGACACGCCCTCGTCGAACCGGGCACGCGTCAGGCGCAAGGACTGACGGCGGCTGTCGAGCGTACTGCGCGTGATCACGAGCTGGTTGTCCAGGTCCAGCAGGTCGAGGTACAGCGTCGACACCTGTGCGGCCAGGCTAATGCGCACGCCATCGGCGAGAGCGGCGTTGGCGAGCACGTCGCGCCGGGCGACCTCGCTGCGCGCCGCCAACTTGCCCCACAGGTCGATCTCCCACGCCGGCATGACCAGCCCCAGACTCGCGCCTTCGCTGACCACGTTGGACGATGGGTCTGCACCCGGCATGCGCTGGCGCGTTGCCGAGCCTGCCGCGTTGACCGAGGGGAACATCGAGGCACGCGCCAGACCGTACTGCGCGCGCGCCAGCTCGACGCGTTCGACGGCGACGATCAGCTCGCTGCTACCGGTCAGCGCCTCGTCGATCAGCGCCGTCAACTCCGGCACGGGGAAGACCTGCGCCCAGGGGCGGTCGGCCAGGCTGGCTGAGCTGGCAACTGCTCCCGCCGCGAGGACCGGGGATTGGTGTGACCACTGCGTAGGTACCGGCACTTCGGACGCGACAAAAGGTGCGCTCTGGCAGGCCGACAGTGCGAGTGCCGCCAAGGTGGCCCAGAAGGCCTTCATGGTGCGGCCACCTGCTCGCTGGCGCGGATACCGAAGAACACCGCATACAACAGCGGCACCACCACCAGGGTCAGGCCTGTTGCAAAGATAAGACCGAACATGATGGTCACTGCCATGCTGCGAAAGAACGGATCAACGAGCAAGGGTGCTACCCCCAGCACAGTGGTTGCCGCGCCAAGAAATACTGGGCGCGCGCGGCTGACTGCCGCGTCGAGCACGGCTTGGTAGCGCGGCTTGCCGTCACGTATCTCGACATCAATCTGGTCCACCAGCACGATGGCGTTCTTGATCAGCATGCCGGTCAGGCTTAGCACGCCAAGAATGGCCATGAACTCAAAGGGAGCCTGAAACACCAGCAGGCCGAACGCCACACCCACCACCGCCAGCGGCACCGTAAGCCAGATCACTGCCGTCTGGCGGAAAGCGTTGAACATCACAATCACGGCCAGCACCATGGCAACGAAGCCATAGGGTGTCGACGACGCCAGACCCTCGTTGGCCTCCGTGGTGGCCTTGTACTCGCCGTGCCACTCAAGCACATAACCCGGGGGCAGCGAAATGGCCTCGATCTTCGGGCGCAAGCGTTCGAACAGCGGCGTCGACAGCGTTCCGGCTGGCGGGTCGCATTGCGCCTTGATCATGGGGAAACGGTCCTCGCGCCGAATGATGGCGTTTTCCCAGCGGGTATCGATTTTCTCGATAAATTGTCCGGCCGGAACAAAGCGCCCAGCCGTCTGGCTGAACACCTGCACATTGCGCAGGTCTTCGACGCCCTCGCGCTCGGAAGTGGGCGCACGGGCAATGATGGGGATTAGTTTCTCACGCTCTCGGTAAACGCCAATCTGCTGACCGCTGAAGTTGCGTTCCAGCGCACCGGCAATCTCGGACGGCAGCACGCCCGCTCGTTGTGCGTCTTCAACCGCGAAGCGCGGGCGCACCACAGGCACCTGCTGGCGCCAGTCGTCCTGAATCGCCAGCGCCTCGGGGTCGGCCGCCATCGCCGCCTTGGCCTCGTCGACCAGGCGCCGCAACACGTCTGGGTCGGGCCCGCGAAAGGCCGCTTCGATCTTCTTGCCGCCGCCACGCCCGAGCATGAATTTCCACACCTTGACGTCGGCTTGCGGGAAAGCCTGCGCCAGCTCGGGCTGCAGGCTCGCGATCAGGCCGGCGATGTCCTCGAAACGTTCGACATCAATCAGCAATTGGCCGTAAGCCGGATTGGGATCTTCCGGGCTGTAGGTGAGCATGAAGCGCAGTCCGCCCTGGCCAATAAAACTTGTCACATGGCTGACGCCAGACTTGGCGCGCACCTGCTTTTCTGCCGCCTCCACCGTACTGGCGGTGGTGGCGATGTCGGTGCCCTGCGGCAGGTAAATGTCAACGACGAACTGCGGCCGCGCCGAGTCGGGCATGAATCCGGGTGGCACAAAGCCGAAAGCGACGATGCCGGCAACCAGCATGCCCGCAAGCACCAAACCACTGAGGCGACGGTGCTGCAGCGTGGCTTTCAGCACCGATCGGTAGGCTTGCAGCACACGGCCTTCCGGTGCAGCACTGGTACCCGCCTTCACCTTGAGAAAAGCGACGCAGAACAAGGGGGTCAGGGTGATGGCAAACAGCCAGGACAGCAGCATCGAGTACAGGATGACCCAGAACAGCGAACCCGCGTACTCGCCCATGTCGCTCGGCGACAACCCTATGGCGCTGAAGGCGAGAATGCCGACCACCGTGCCGCCCAGCAACGGCCACACCGTCGCCTTAACCACAGCACTGGCGGCAGGGGCTGGCGCCTCGCCCTTTTGCATTCGAACCAGTATGCCGTCGGTGACGACGATGGCGTTGTCCACCAGCATGCCCAGGGCGATGATCAGCGCGCCGAGCGAGATGCGCTGCATCGCGATGCCGTCCATGAACATCGCGATCAAGGTGCCGGCCACCGTCAGCACCAGCACCGCGCCAATGATCAGTCCGCTGCGCAAACCCATGAAGATCAACAACACCACCACCACGATCGCCACAGCGCCAGCCAGGTTGACCACAAAGCTGTCCACCGCCGCACGCACCGAATCCGACTGGTACGACACCACATTCAGTTCCATGCCCACCGGGCGCTGGCTGTCGAGGTCCATGAGCCGTTGTTTCACCGCATCACCCATCTGCACCACGTTGCCACCCAGCACATTGGAGACACCCAGACCGATGGCTGGCCGGCCATCGTGGCGCATCAGCACGGCGGGCGGGGTGGTGTAGTCGCGGCGGATGTCGGCGATATCTTGCAGGCGCACCAAGCCGCTTTGGGCGTCACCAGCCACCACCAGGCTTTTGAGCGTCTGCACTGACTCTACCGTGGCTTCGGGCTGAACCTGCAGCCGCAGCGCTCCGGCCAGAACATTGCCTGCCGGGTTGATGACGTTCTGCGCCCGCAGCGTGGCATACACCTTGTCCAGCGGAATTCCGAATTGTGCCGCCCGGGCACGCGAGATTTCCACAAAGATCGCCTCTTTGCGCTCGCCCAGCAAAGCCACGCGTGCGACACCTGGCACCAGCACCATTTCACGCCTTAGAGAGTCAACATAGTCGTATAACTGCCGTGGTGTGTAGCCGTCGCCGGTCACGGCATAAAAGAGCGCAAACACATCGCCAAAATCGCCCTTCACCACCGGCTGGGCGGCACCTGGCGGCAGCGCCCGCGAGACATCGGCAACCTTGCCGCGCAACTTGTCCCAGACTTGATCGAGCTCGGCCTGGCTGTGCGAGAACGCGAGCTTGGCCTCCACCTTGACCAAGGACTCGCCGGAACGCGACACCGAGGTGACCGATTTGACCTCTTGCATCTGCTGCACGACACCCTCGATCAGGTCAGTTACTTCTTCGGCCACCTGTGCTGGCGAAGCGCCAGGGTAAGAGGTGACGACCACCGCCTGACGGATGACGAACTCGGGGTCTTCAAAGCGCCCCAGACGCTCGTAGGACATATAGCCGCCCACCAGCACCAGCAGGGTTGCCACCCAGGCGATGACAGACTTGCGTATCGTGTACTCGGCAAGATTCACGGCGACCCCCTCTTACTGCGCATCCAGCGGGCGAACCTTCATGCCCTCGCGCAGCGCACTCACGCCAGCGGTAACGATGCGTTGCCCGTCCGTGAGTCCCGAGACCACCGCGACTTGGGCACCGTGAATGTCACCTAGCGTCACAGTGGCGCGCATGACTTGTCCGTCGGCGCCAACTAGCCAAACAAACTTGCCACCGGTCGCTGCGGTAGCGATGGCGGTCAGCGGAATCGACAGCGCCGATTTCGCTGCGCCAGCCTTTGCCGCAAAGGGCACCACCGTCACCGACATGCCGGGCAGCAGCGTGAGACCGGGCGGCCGCGATTTCAGCGCCATCACGACCTCGTAGGTCTGCGTCTGCGGGTCGGCTTCAGTGGCATAGGACTTGAGCACGACGGGGACCGGCAGGTCCTCCCGCTCGTCAAAAAACGCCAACGCCTCGGTGCGCGAACCCTCGTTGCGCAGCAGCCTTTGCGGCACGTGGATAACGACCTCGAGCGACTGGAGGTCCTGCAGCTCGGCGATGGCCTGCTTGGCTTGAACGTTCGCAAAGGTCTCCAGGCGGCGGCGCGTGACGACACCGGAAAACGGCGCCTTGATGATCGTGTCGGCCAGGTCCTGTTGCGCCGCAGCGAGGTTGGTGCGCGAGACTTCGAGCCGGCTGCGCCTGTCGTCCACCTCCGAGCGCGCCACCGCCTGCTCGGTCTCCCAAAGGCGTTGATAGCGCTCGAGGTCGGTCTTCGCACGATCGAACTCCGCCTGCGCCGAGGTGACGCGCGCTTTGAAAACACTATCATCCAGCCGTGCCACCACCTGCCCGGCTTGCACCCGGCTGCCTTCACTCAAGGCAAATTCAGCCACGAAACCGGGCACGTTGAACGACAACTCGGCGCGTTTGGTCGCGCGCAGGCGGCCAGGAAAGCGCAGCTTGGCCGCTGTGTCTGCCGCCCCCACCTCACTGATTAGAGCGGGGCGCACCACCTCGGCAGTTGCTGTTGTTGGTGCAGTTGGACTGCAGCCAGTGATGGCCAATGAAAATAGCGCCAGCGCAATTGCAGCCGAGCGCAGACGATCAGTCATGAAGCATGACCCGCGCGTGGATAAAGCGATCAATATAGTAGGTGCCGTCGATACGACGCGCAACCTCGGTGGCTGTGGCCACGTCCATCGCCATTTCGACGAGCGCCCAGGGGTGTTCCGGGTCGCCGTCGCGTACCGCCTGAACAGAAATGACGGCACCAAAATGCGTCATCCGGTCACGCAGGGCGTCGGGGTCGAAATCACGCTGTAGTCCGGTCAGCAGAATCTTCATGGCGTCCTTTCTGAGGCGTTGCAGTGCTTACGTCAGTTTACCCGGGCTTTCTCAAACAGCGGCAGGAGCTTGTCGGCGGGTCGATCAATGCATTGATCAATCACCTTGTCGGTTTCCTGCGCCAACTGCTGCGCGGGCAGCAGCGTCTGGCCCTTCTTTCCGCTGACATAGCCGTGCAGATACAAAACAATGAACCCGCGCTCTTCACCACTGAGACGAAGCAGGGTACGACAGTCAAGCTCGTCGATCCTCGCCTGATTCTGCTCAGCGGTGCCTGCAGCGGATTTGTCCTGCGCCATGGCCATGGACGGGACCATGGCGGCCACGACGATCAGGGCGGAAAGGGTTGGTTTGTGGATTGCGTTCATGTTTTTCAGTCTCCAGTGAAATGAGGTCAACGGCGGCGGCCGTCCATGCAGTCGTCGTAGGCGCGGCGGTAGGCGTAGTCTCGGTCGGCGTTGTTGCGGGCACCGTTGGCGATCACACCCAGTGCAGCTCCTGCCATTGCGCCACGACGGGCACCGCGCCCACCGCCAACGATGCCACCGAAAACCGCGCCACCCACCACGCCACGGGCAGCACCACCCAACGCACCGACTCCCGGCGGCGCGTAGCGGTAGGCCTGGTCTTTGGCGTAGAAATGGCAGTCTTCGGCATGGCCGTACCGGTAGCGATCACTGCCGTAGCGCGGCTGGGCGCTGACGGCAGTCACGCACAACCCAAGCAGGAGCAAAAGCGCACCGCTGGCATTTGGGCGAAGCAAGCAAAAAATTTTCATGGCTTTCCTCTTAATGGTCTGCCGGAAGTAACAGGAGTGAATGATCTCACGCGATAACCGCTACGCAAACCCGTCTGACCCATTTTGGGCGCGCAACACCAATGAATTTGCGTGAGCACTGCTACCTAGTGTAGTTGTGATGGGTCTGTTCGCATTAATGTAGCTGACGGGTTACCCACCAAACACCCTTTCGGACCGAGTTGACGCGAAATTATTGGGGCTGACGTGAGCTGAAGTGCCGAAGGTTTCAAATTAACGAAGGATCCTCGCAAAGCCGTCCGTTGCGTCGCCCGCCCAAGCGTCGATAACCGGCTTGAGCATGTCGATAGTGATCTCCGGGGCGTCCTTTCTTATAGCATCACCGACCCCCTTCCTTACTCCAGCTGCCAACAGTCGATTTGTCGCGGAGTCATGTAAGGCCCAATGAAGTTCGACGACAGGCAGATGGTCGATCACAGCGTCACCAAGTTGCCGAGAGGCGATCGGGCGACGCGGGTAATAAACCACCCGGTCGATGATCACATGACGGTATTTTGTGTTTTCCAAAACCGGATCAAACCAGCGACGAACCGAAACCCCGGAGGGTGCTGTGGCATCTGCCATGCGACCTATGACTTCCGGTGGAATGATCTCGGATTGAATTGAAACATCTGCGGCAACACAAGCCCCCCAGACCAACCCAATCAGCGCACCAAACATGGCACGGTAAAGGTAAGTCATCTTCGGCTGGGCTTGCCGGCGTCGGTCCTGTGCCTTCAGCGTTGCGCTTCACGAATCACGACATTCAAATTCGCCAGCGTCCGCAAGGCTGCCAGACGCGCCCGAATGGCAACGGGTGCAAACACGAGCACCTGAACGGGATGCCACAGGATAACCCATCCGATGATCTCGAAGCCGGCCTCCAAAGTCCTGCGGATGACCGGGCGCATCCACTCGGTCAACTCGCT
>JAABQI010000279.1 GCA_011391545.1 Rhodoferax sp. | reverse complement strand
AGCGAGGTGAATTCATGGCCCAGCGGCAGGCCGGCAAAA
The DNA here is from genome assembly GCA_011391545.1 of Rhodoferax sp. Lineage (GTDB taxonomy): Bacteria > Pseudomonadota > Gammaproteobacteria > Burkholderiales > Burkholderiaceae_C > Rhodoferax. The sequence continues at coordinate 13,495 of JAABQI010000279.1, read as the reverse complement.
CGCAGGCTGCTGGTGCTGCCGGTGCGCTGCAGGCTGAACGACGGCTTGCGCGCGTCATTGCCGTCCACGTTAAGCGTGATCTTGTCGCTGCGCAGGCCCTGAATGGTCTGCAGCAAGGACAGCGTGTCGCGTGAGTTCTCGGAGTCGTCTAGCGAGGCAACGATCTCGAAAGGATGTTGTACGCGCTCCAGGTAGGCGCCGAGTTGTGTCTTGAGGGTATCGTCCAACATGTCTTTCGTTCCTTCGTAATTAAGCGACTTTGAGAACCGGCCTCAGCCAAATGAATGGGCGACTGAAGCCAGAAACAAGCTGGCGAACCTTGTGAGTCCGCCAGTGGGGGTGAATGAGGCCCTGTGGGGGCCAGGATTCTTAGATCTTGCCAACCAGTTCCAGCGACGGGGCGATCGTCTTGGCGCCTTCGTTCCACTTGGCGGGGCACACTTCACCCGGATGCGCGGCGGTGTACTGGGCAGCTTTCAGCTTGCGCAGGGTTTCCTTGACGTCACGGGCGATTTCGTTGGAGTGGATTTCCAGGGTCTTGATGATGCCGTCCGGGTTGACCACGAACGTGCCGCGGTAAGCCAGGCCGTCTGCGTCGATGTGCACGTCAAAACCGCGGGTCAGGGTGTGAGTGGGGTCGCCCACCAGCGGGAACTTGGCCTTGCCCACTGCGGGGGAGGTCTCGTGCCAGACCTTGTGCGAGAAATGGGTGTCGGTGGTGACGATGTACACCTCGGCGCCCATTTTCTGGAATTCGGCGTAGTTGTCAGCCGCATCTTCGACTTCGGTGGGGCAGTTGAAGGTGAAGGCTGCCGGCATGAAAATCACGACCGACCATTTGCCCTTCATGCTTTCGTTGCTGACTTCAACGAATTTGCCGTTGTGGAAGGCTTGGGCTTTGAATTCGGGGATTTGCGTGTTGATCAGGGACATGGTTAACTCCAGGTTGGGTTTAAAAAGGGTCGGTACTGCTTAATGCAAAGAACCGATGGGTTGAATCATAGCGCGCTACTATCACTTTCATGATGCATTGTTTATAAGCTATCGATAGTCAAACTGTATGGGCACCACCAGGCGGGTGCGGTTCAAACTGATGCGCGATCCCAAAACCTCAAGGTCTCAGGTTAAACCCGGCGTGGCGACCGGGCCCTTGCTTCCAATCTCCCCTGCAAGCAAACCGACAGGCTCATCAAAACAGTCGGGTGATGCGCTTTGCGGAGGTCAAGGAGGAGACCACGCAGCGGGCGGGGGACACGTAGCAAAGCGCGTCGCCCGGCTGTTTCATCAGCAGCCGTGCCATCTGCTTCGGCCTGGCATCTCAAGCACAACATTTTGAATCTAGCCCACCAAGCCATTGGCTTGCAGCAGGGTGCGTATCATGCGGTCTTACTTGCCACCCCTTTTTGCGCCAAGCCTTGTCAACCATGCTGTTTCTACTCTCCCCCGCCAAATCACTCGACTTTGACCCGCCTGCCGCCGAGGTGCCGCACAGCCAGCCGCTGTTTGTGCCACAGGCCCAGGCCTTGATCGACATCCTGCAACAAAAGTCACCGCAAGAGATTGCCAGTCTGATGAGCCTGAGCGATAGCCTGGCGGGGCTGAATGTGGCGCGCTATCAGGCCTGGCGCCCGAAATTTACGGCCAAAAATGCCAAGCAGGCGGTGCTGGCCTTCAACGGCGACGTGTACGACGGGCTCGACGCCAAAACCCTGGGCGCGGACGATCTGGCGTGGGCGCAAGACCACCTGTGCATTTTGAGCGGCCTGTACGGCGTGTTGCGACCGCTCGACTACATGCAGCCCTACCGGCTGGAGATGGGCACGCGACTGCCCAACCCGGGCGGCAAAGACCTGTACCAGTTCTGGGGCACACAGATTGCCGACTACCTCAACAGCCGTTTGCAGCGCGACAAAACGCCGGTCGTCGTCAACCTTGCCAGCCAGGAATACTTCAAGGCCGTGGACACCAAAGCACTCAAGGCGCGCGTGGTGGACTGCGTGTTTGAAGACTTCAAGGACGGCAAATACAAGATCATCAGCTTTTACGCCAAGCGCGCACGCGGCCTGATGGCGCGTTTTGCCGCCACCCGGCGCATCAGCCTGCCCGAGCAGCTCAAGGATTTTGATCTGGATGGTTACGCCTTTGACCGCAGCGTTTCACAGCCCGAGCGGCTGGTGTTCCGTCGTCAAATGTGACGCCGGTATTGGTGTATTCCCTAGGTTGCCGGACAGGCGATTGACAGTTTGGCGGCTCAAAATTCGCGGGTGTTCAGTTCATTCGCCAACAGGAGACCTCACCATGACCCATCTGAAACCTTTCGCCCGCTGGGCTGCCCCCATTGCCGTGGCAATGGCCACTTCGACCTCGGCTTTCGCCTTTGAGCCGGGCAGCACCGAGTGCATTGCCCCGGCGGGTGCCGGTGGCGGCTGGGACATGACTTGCCGCCTGGTTGGCAAAACCATGCAGGACCTCAAGCTGATTTCGAGCACCATGCAGGTCACCAACAAGGCTGGTGGCGGCGGCGGCGCGGCGTTTGCCGAGGTGGTCAACAAGCGCAACACCGACAACAACCTGATCGTGGCCGCGTCGTCGGCCACCTCCACGCGCCTCGCCCAGGGCGCGTATCCGGGCAACACCATGGACCAGGTCAAGTGGCTGGCCTCGGTGGGTGCTGACTACGGCATGGTGGCCGTGGCAGCCGATTCGCCTTACAACACCTTGCCGCAGCTGATGGCCAAGGTCAAGGCCGACCCGACCGCGATCTCGTTCGCCGGCGGCTCTGCAGTGGGCGGCTGGGATCACCTGAAGGTGTTGATCGCGGCACGCAAGTCGGGCATCACCAATGTGCGCACGGTCAAATACGTGGCTTTTGAAGGCGGCGGCGAAGCCGTGACGCAATTGCTGGCCGGCAAGATCCAGGCCTTCACCGGCGACATTTCCGAAGCCAAGGGCTTTGTGGATGCAGGCAAGATCAAGGTGCTGGCGGTGCTGGCGCCCGAGCGCCTGAGCGGCGACTTTGCCAAGTTCCCGACCGCCAAGGAGCAAGGCTTGGATGTGGTGGGCGCCAACTGGCGCGGTTTTTACGCACCGGGTGGCATGAGTCAGGAGGCTTACGACTACTGGGTCAAGCAGATCGGCACCGTGTACGACTCCAAGGAATGGAAAGCCATCATGGCCAAAAACGGCATGGACGCGCTGAACCTGCGCGGCCCGGCGTTTCAGAAGTATGTGAAAGAGTCGGTTGACGAAATCAACGCGCTGTCCAGAGAAATCGGCATCGTCAAGTAAATCCAAGCATGCGCCCTGGCCTGTTGCCCAGCCGGGTTGACAGGCCTGTTTTCAACCGCGGGCTGCGCAAGCCCTCATTTTTGACCGGATGCCGCCATGAGCGACCGTATCTTTGCCGTCATCGTTTTGGCCGTTGCCCTGGCCATGGGTTGGGCCACCACCCAGATCCAGGAAAGCTTCATTCAGGACGCCCTGGGCCCCAAGGCCTTCCCGATGCTGATTGCCGTGCTGATGGCAGTCTCTGCCGTGGTCATGTTTTTCAAGCCGGACGCCGATCCGCATTGGCCAGGCTTGTACAAGACGCTTGAACTGGCGGCCACCGCCGGTGTCTTGATGGCTTACGCCCAGTTGCTGCCCATCGCCGGTTTTGTGCTGGCCACCACCTGCGCCACGGCATTCTTATGCTGGCGCCTGGGCGCCAATGCGCGCCAGTCGGCACAGGCCGGGGTGCTCACCGCCGTTGGTATTTTTGTGCTTTTTCAGTATGTGCTGGGCGTCAACATGGCCAAGGGCCCGTGGGGCTTTTAAGCGCGCAAAGGACTAAAAAATGGATTCTTTAAATGCCTTGATGCATGGTTTTTCTGTGGCGCTGACCTGGCAAAACATGGGTCTGGCCCTGCTCGGCTGCCTGCTTGGCACCATTGTCGGCGCGCTGCCGGGCCTGGGCCCGTCCAACGGCGTGGCCATCATGATCCCGGTGGTGTTCAGCATGGGGCTGGCGGCCACACCGGCGCTCATTTTGCTCACCAGCGTCTACTACGGCGCCATGTACGGTGGCCGCATCTCGGCCATTTTGCTCAACATTCCGGGCGACGAGCCAGCCCTCATGACCACGCTGGACGGCTACCCGATGGCGCGACAAGGTCACGCCGGCGAGGCCCTGGCCATTTCGGGGCTGGCCTCCTTTGTGGGCGCCTTTGCCGCCACCATTGGCTTGGTGGTGCTGGCGCCGCAATTGGTTGAAGTGGCCCTGCTGTTTGGCCCGGCCGAGTACTTTGCCATGTTCACGCTGGCGTTTGCCACGCTGGGCGGCGTGACCAGCGCCAACCAGGCCAAGGCCGGTTTTGCCACCTGCCTGGGTTTGTCGCTGGCCTTTATCGGCGTGGACGGCCAGACGGGTGTGCCGCGCTTTACCTTTGGCAATGTGCATTTTTACGATGGCATCGACTTTTTGGTGGCCATCGTCGGCATGTTTGCCCTGTCCGAAGTGTTTGTTTTTATTGAAGAACGTGGCAAGGTGGGCAGCCATACCACCGCCAAGATGCCCGAGGTGGGCCGGGTGATTCCACCCTGGTCGATGGTCAAGGAAACCAGCGGCGCCATGGGGCGCGGCACGGTGCTGGGCTTTATTGCCGGCGTTTTGCCGGGTGCCGGCGCCTCACTGGGTTCTTTCCTGGCTTACACCATTGAAAAGAAGGTGGCCGGCAAGAGCGGGCGCTTTGGCCAGGGTGACCCGCGGGGCGTTGCCGCCCCCGAGGCCGGCAACAACGCAGCCGCCGGTGGCGCGCTGGTGCCCATGCTGGCGCTGGGTGTGCCGGGATCCGGCACCACGGCGGTGCTGCTGGCGATGTTGCTGGCCATGGACATCACCCCCGGCCCGCTGCTGTTCACGCAAAATCCTGATGTGGTCTGGGGCCTGATTGCGGCGCTGTTCATTGGCAACATCATGTTGCTGGCGCTGAACCTGCCGATGGTGGGCATGTTCACCAAAATTCTCAAGATTCCATCGATGTACCTGATGCCCGGCGTCACCATGATCTCGTTTGTTGGCATTTACGGCATCACCAACTCCACGTTTGATTTGATGCTGATGATTGCCTTTGGCGTGCTGGGCTGGGTGCTGCGCAAGTTCGAGATTCCGATGGTGCCGGTGATTCTGGGCATTTTGCTCGGTGAGCTGATGGAGAAAAACCTGCGCCGTGCCCTCACCATCTCGGACGGTGATTTTGCGGTGCTTTATGGCTCGCCACTGGCGGTCGGCTTTTTGGCGGTGGCAGTGGCGGGCTTCATCGTGCCGATCTTCCTGCGCAAGTTCGTCAAGCCCAAGAAACTGGTCGAAGATGCCATCACGGAAGGCACTCCCGACTGATGCCAACGCCCCGCCCCCTTCAGAGCGCAACAAACTGGTGGTAGATTCAGGCTGATCAGAGCCCGGTGATGTGACCGGGCGTTTTAACTTGATTGGCACCCTTGATGACATCGCCCGTCCATTCCCCGCTGGGTCAAGCCACGCGCTATGCCGACCAGTACGACGCTGCCCTGCTGTTCCCAATAGCCCGAGCACCGCAGCGCGCCGAACTTGGCATTGGTGCCACCCCGCCTTTCCTCGGCGCCGACCTGTGGACCGCGTTCGAGCTGAGCTGGCTCAATGCGCGCGGCAAGCCGCAGGTGGCGCTGGCGCACCTCACGGTGCCCTGCGAGTCGGTCAACCTCATCGAAAGCAAGTCGCTCAAGCTGTATCTGGGCAGCTTAAACAACAGCCGCTTTGCCGATGCCGCCGACGTCGTGGCCCACCTGCGCGCCGACCTGACCGAAGCCGCCTGGCGCGGCGGCGTGGTGCAGAGCAGCGTGGGCGTGAAGTTGGTGGCCGCCGAGTTGTTTGACCGCGAGCCCGTTGCTGAACTCGATGGCCTGAACCTGGACCGGCTGGACCTGGACTGTGACCGCTACACCCCTGCGCCAGAACTGCTCACCTCTGCCACCGATGAGGCGCCGGTGTCCGAGGTGCTCACCAGCAACCTGCTGCGCAGCAATTGCCCGGTGACGGGCCAGCCCGACTGGGGCAGCGTGCAGATCAGCTACTTCGGCCCGCAGATCGACCAGGCCGGGCTGTTGCGTTACATCGTCAGCTTTCGCCAGCACCAGGGCTTTCATGAGGATTGCGTCGAGCGCATGTTCATGGACATCATGGCGCGCTGCCAGCCGCACAAGCTCAGCGTGTATGCCCGCTACACACGCCGCGGCGGCCTGGACATCAACCCGTTTCGCACCAGTTACCCGCAGGCGCTGCCGCCCAACCACCGCAACGCGCGTCAGTAGCCAGTACCTGATCACCAGCAATAATGCGGCTTCAAGCCCTCAACGCCATGACGACACCTGCCAAAAACACCGACCTCGATTCTGTTGAGGGCCTGCTCGGGCGACTGGAGCAACTCAACAACATCGGCGCAGCCCTGTCCAAGGAGCGCGACATCACCCGGCTGCTGGAATCCATCTTGCTGGCGGCCAAAGGCATTACCCGCGCCGATGGCGGCACCATTTACAGCAAGGTCGCCAACGGCACCAGCTTGCGGTTTGAAATTTTGCGCACCGATTCGCTCCAGATTGCGATGGGTGGCAGCGCAGATGAGCCGATGCATTTTCCCGAATTGCCTCTGGTCAACGCCGCAGGAGAACCCAACGACTCGCTGGTGGCGGCTTATGCGGCCATTCACCGCGTCACCGTCAACATCGAAGACGCCTACACCGACCCCAATTTCGACTTTTCCGGCACCCGCAAGTTTGACCAGAACACCGGCTACCGCTCCCAATCCTTTTTGACCGTGCCGATGTGCAACCAGGACGGCGATGTGATTGGCGTGCTGCAATTGCTCAACGCCATGCGCCCCGGCACCTCGGAAGTGGTGCCCTTTTCCAAGGCCGACCAGCAACTGGTGGAGTCGCTGGCCTCGCAGGCCGCCATTGCGCTCAACACCCGCCTGCTGATCAAGCAGCTCGAAGACCTGTTTGAATGCTTCATCAGCCTGATCAACCTGGCCATTGACGAAAAATCGCCCTACACCGGGGGCCATTGCCAGCGGGTGCCGACGCTGACCATGATGCTGGCCGAAGCCGCGGCGCAAAACCAGGAAGGTCCGCTGGCCGGTTTCTCCATGTCGGAACTGGACCGCTACGAGCTCAAGATTGCCAGCCTGCTGCACGACTGCGGCAAGATCACCACCCCGGTGCACGTGGTGGACAAAGCCACCAAGCTGCAAACCCTGTTTGACCGGATCGAACTGATCGACACCCGTTTCGAGGTACTCAAGCGCGACGCCGAAATTGCCGCCCTGCGCCAGCAGTTGGGCTTGCGCCCCTGTGTCGATGCCGACGCCGAGCTTGCGGCCGGGCAAAGCCTGGCAAGCCAGCTCGACACGCTCGACGAGGAGCGCAACTTTTTGCGCGCCACCAATTCAGGCGGCGAATTCATGAGCGATGCAGCAGTGGCGCGCGTGCGCCACATCGCCAGCCACTACCCATGGCGCAACGCCGCAGGCCAGCAAGCCGATTTTTTGTCGGTCGAGGAAACCGAAAACCTGTGCATCCGCAAAGGCACGCTGACGCCGGCCGAGCGCGACACCATCAACTACCACATCGTGTCCACCATCAAGATGCTGGAAAAATTGCCCTGGCCCAAACACCTCAAAAATGTCCCCGAGTTTGCCGGCGGCCATCACGAGCGCATGGACGGCAAGGGCTACCCCAAGGGGCTCACCCGCGAACAGATGTCGGTGCAGGCGCGCATCATGGGCATTGCCGATATTTTCGAGGCGCTGACGGCCTCCGATCGCCCCTACAAGCCGGGCATGAAGCTGTCGCAAGCCATCGGCATCATGGCCAGGATGAAAGAAAACGGCCATATCGACCCCGACCTGTTCGACATTTTTCTCAAGCAGGGCGTTTACCTCAGTTACGCCCAGGCCTTCGTCGATCCCGCGCAAATTGACGAAGTCAAGCTGTTGCCATCAAACTGAAGCTGCTGTTGAGCTTGCGGGTCATGGCAGGCGGGCGATCGATGCAGCACGGATAATTGGCGCATGTCTTTTCATTTTGCACGCCCCCAGCGTTTTTCGCCACGCACCATCGGCATCGGCGCGGCCGTGATCACCGTGCTGATCTGGACCTCGTTCATTTTGATCGCCCGCGCCTCAGCCGACCCGGAGCGTGGCGGCCTGCTCACGCCACTCGACATTGCCTGGTGCCGCATCGTCGGCGCGGCGCTGATTTTGCTGCCCTGGGGTGCCTACCTGGTGAGTCAGGACCGCGCGCGCGGCCTCACGAGCGACTCCTGGCTGAGGCTGTCGCCCTTGTCCAAGCGCATCACCATTTCGGTCGGCTTTTTTGGCGGCCTGCTTTATGCCTTGCTGGCCTACAGCGGCTTTGCCCACGCCCCGGCGCTGCACGCCTCGGTGCTGTTGCCGGGCAGTCTGCCGCTCTGGACCGCGCTGCTGGCGGCCTGGTTGCTGCGCGACCGCATCACCCCGGCGCGCGCGCTGGGCCTGGCGCTGATCGTGCTGGGCGACCTGCTGGTGGGGGGACTGAGCCTGCTGCGCGCTTTTGACGGCAGCGGCGTCTGGCTCGGCGACCTGTTGTTCATGAGCGCAGCCCTGTGCTGGGCTACCTACAGCGTGCTGGCGCGCCTTCACGGGCTCGACGCGGTGCGCGCCACCATCGCCATCACCACGTTTGCCGCCGTCACTTTTGTGCCGATGTACAGCGTGCTGGCGCTGACCGGGGTGCTGCAGGCCCACATCTTCACCGCACCGCTCAAGGACCTGTTGTTTCAGGCGCTGTTCCAGGGCTGGGGCTCGGTGGTGATCTCGGGCATCACGTTCACCCAGATGATCCGCTACTTTGGCCCGGTGCGCTCGACCATGATCACCGCGCTGGTGCCGGGTCTGTCGGCGATCGGCGCCGTGCTGTTTTTGAACGAGCCGCTGCACTGGAATCTGGTGGCCGGGCTGGTGCTGGTGACCACCGGCATTTTGTTCGGCGTGCGCGCCGCCTCCCTGAAAACCTCCGAACAAGTCGTCCTTCAGAGGGCCAACGCGTGAACCTGCTGGCCCTGGACACCAGCACCGACGTCATGTCGATAGCACTGCAACGCGGCGCTGACGATGCCGCCGCGCTATTCCAGCACAGCGCGGCGGGCGGCGCGCAGACCTCCACCCATTTGATTCCCGAAATCCTGCGTCTGATGGCGCTGGCGCAACTGCGTTTCGCCGACCTGGATGCCATCGTTTTTGGTGCCGGACCCGGTTCTTTTACCGGCTTGCGCACCGCCTGCTCGGTGGCGCAGGGGCTGGCTTTTGGTGCGGCGGCCCCGGTGTTGCCGGTGGACACCCTGCTGGCCGTGGCCGAGGAAGCGCGTTATCACAACGGGGATGCGCAGACCCTGGCGGTCACCGCCCTGCTCGATGCCCGGATGGACGAGTTGTACACCGCTGACTTTGTTTTTGCGCGCGGCGGCTGGACGCAGGGCAGCAGCGTGCGCCTGATCAAGCCCGAGCAGCTGGTCTGGAACGGCACGAATGTGCTGGCCGGCAATGGGTTCGACAGCTATGGCGCGCGCTTGGCGCCCCTGGCGACGCGCATCACGGCCCTGCCCACCGCCACGGCGCTGTTGCGCCTGGCGCCGGCCCTTCTGGCTGCGGGTGCCGCCGTGCCGGCAGAGCAGGCCTTGCCCAGCTACATCCGCGACAAGGTGGCACAAACCACGCGGGAGCGCGCCACCATCAAGGCGCTGGCCGGAGCGGCGCCATGAACCTGCAGACAGATGGCCCGGCGGTGGCAGTCCGTTTCGAGCCCATGAACGAGCATCAACTCGACGCCGTCGCCGCCCTGGAGCAGCAAGCCCATCCCCACCCCTGGCAGCGGCGCCATTTTGTGGACTGCCTGGCCAGTGCCTATGAGGCGCAGTTGCTGCTGGCCGGCGACACCCTGCTGGGTTATTTTGTCGCGATGAAGGGCGTCGAAGAGGTGCATCTGCTCAACATCACGGTCGCGCCCGAGCACCAGCGCCAGGGCTGGGCCCGCGTCATGCTCGATGCCCTCGCCCTGTGGTCGCGCGGCCAAGGCGCGCAATGGTTGTGGTTGGAAGCGCGCGACAGCAACACCCGGGCACTGCAGGTTTACAAAGCGCACGGTTTTCGCCATGTCGGTGTGCGGCGCCAGTATTACCCGGCGGCGCAGGGGCGGCGCGAAGATGCGGTGGTCATGAGCCTCAAACTCGACGCCGCGCCTACCAAGGTGATTGCGCCATGAGCCTGTCCCTGGACACACGCCAACGCGCCATGCTGCTGGAGATGGGCGTGCGCGTCTGGCAGCCTCCGGCCACCACGGAGACCGACAACGCAACGCCGGCGCCCGCGCCAGCTGCAGCAGCCACAGCGCCAGCAACGCCAGCCCGTCTGCCCAGATCGGCCGCCATGGCGCCCGAATCGCGTCTGCCTGACACACCCAGCGCCAACCCGCACACGCCGAAGTCTGACGATGCCGCACCCAGTAGCACCCCGCTGGCAAGCCCTGTCGCCAAGGCCCCGGCGTTACCCAGGCCGCCAGCGCCCACCAAGGTGGTCGAACTGGCCAGCGGCATTGCCGGCATGGATTGGCCCGCCTTGACCGAGGCCATTCACCATTGCCAGGCTTGCGCCATGTGCCTGGGCCGCCGCACGCCGGTATTGGCGCCACTGCCGCAGCCCATCGCCTGCGACTGGCTGGTGCTGGGCGACCCCCCGGATGAATCCGAGGAGCGCGCGGAACGACCCTTTGTCGAAGAAGCAGGCCAACTGCTCGACAACATGCTGCGCGCGGTCGGGGTGAAACGCTGGGACCAGGTCGCCAGCGCCAGCCTCTCAGCCTCCGAGCGCGCCTATCTGACCCCCGTGCTCAAATGCCGCCCGGCACTGATGCGGGCCCCCGACACGACCGAGTTGAGCACCTGCGCCCACTTCCTGCGCCGCGAAATCGCCCTGACCCAGCCCAAGGTGATCCTCGCCATGGGCCGTTTTGCCATGCAACTGCTGCTCAGCGAGACTCCGCCAGAGCAGGCGAAGCTGCCGCTGGGAAAATTGCGCGGCCAGGTCTGGCGCTTTGACAATGTGCCGGTGGTGGTGACCTATCCGCCAGCTTTTCTGTTGCGCAACGGCGCCGACAAGGCCAAAGCGTGGGCCGACCTGTGCCTGGCCCGTGCCGTGGCGAGCGGCGCCACCCCCACCCCGTAAAATCAGCCCATGCTGACCGTTAAAACCCAATTGCTCGATGTCTTGCGCACCACGCTGGAAGCCATGCAGCCCGGCGCGGGCGCCAGGGCGGCGTTCGAATCGCCGAAAGTTGCCGCGCACGGCGACCTGGCCACCACCGCCGCCATGCAACTGGCCAAGCCGCTCAGGCAGAACCCGCGGCAACTGGCCGAGAGCCTGTGCACCCTGCTGCGCGCCACGCCGCCCTACCAGACCTGGGTCGATGCGCTGGAAATAGCCGGGCCCGGCTTCATCAACATCAAGCTCAAGCCCGCCGCCAAGCAGCAGGTGGTGCGCTCGGTGATGCTGCAGGCCGAGCGTTATGGCACGCAGGCCGACAACGGCCAGCGCATGCTGGTGGAATTCGTCTCGGCCAACCCCACCGGGCCGCTGCACGTGGGCCACGGCCGCCAGGCGGCGCTGGGCGATGCCATCTGCAACCTGTTCGAGAGCCAGGGCTGGCTGGTGCACCGCGAGTTTTATTACAACGACGCCGGCGTCCAGATCGGCACGCTGGCCACCAGCACACAACTGCGCGCGCAGGGTTTTAAGCCGGGCGACACCTGCTGGCCGACCGACCCCGACAACCCGTTGAGCAAGAACTTCTACAACGGCGAATACATTGCCGACATTGCGGCCGACTTCCTGGCGCAAAAGACGGTCACCTCCGATGACTGCGCCTACACCGGCTCGGGCAATGCGGCTGATCTGGACAGCATCCGCCAGTTTGCCGTGGCCTATTTGCGCCATGAGCAAGACCTCGACCTGTCGGCCTTTGCCGTCAAGTTCGACAACTATTACCTGGAAAGCAGCCTCTACACCAGCGGCAAGGTCGAAGCCACCGTGAAGCGCCTGGTGGAGGCCGGCAAGACCTACGAGCAGGACGGCGCGCTGTGGCTCAAGTCGACCGACTACGGCGACGACAAGGACCGCGTGATGCGCAAACAGGACGGCAGCTACACCTACTTTGTGCCCGACGTGGCTTACCACATCAGCAAATGGGAGCGCGGCTTCCAGAAGGTGATCAACATCCAGGGCACCGACCACCACGGCACCATTGCCCGCGTGCGCGCCGGCTTGCAGGCCGCCAATGTCGGCATTCCGCAGGGCTACCCCGACTACGTGCTGCACACCATGGTGCGCGTGGTCAAGGGTGGCCAGGAGGTCAAGATCAGCAAGCGTGCCGGCAGCTACGTCACGCTGCGCGATTTGATCGAGTGGACCAGCAAGGACGCGGTGCGCTTCTTTTTGCTGAGCCGCAAGCCCGACACCGAGTACACCTTCGATGTCGATCTGGCGGTCGCCAAAAACAACGACAACCCGGTGTATTACGTGCAATACGCCCATGCCCGCATATGCTCGGTGCTGGCCGCCTGGGGTGGCCATGTCAGCGCCCTGCACCCGGTCGATTTGTCGCCCCTGCAAAGCCCGCAAGCGCTGGCGCTGATGCTGCTGCTGGCCAAATACCCCGACATGCTCAGCGCCGCAGCCGAGGACTTTGCGCCGCACGACGTGACGTTTTACCTGCGCGAACTGGCCGCCTGCTACCACAGCTACTACGACGCCGAGCGCATCCTGGTCGATGACGAAGCCCTCAAACTGGCGCGCCTGGCGCTGGTGGCGGCCACCGCGCAGGTGTTGCGCAATGGCCTGGCGGTGCTGGGTGTCAGCGCCCCGGAAAAAATGTAACCTGAAGACAAGCAAAGACAACTCATGAAACAACAACGCGGCAGCACCTTATTGGGTTTTATCCTCGGGCTATTGGTGGGGCTGGGCCTGGCGCTGGCGGTGGCCGTGTATGTGACCAAGGTGCCCATCCTGTTTTTCAACAAAACGGGCAGCCGCAACGCCGACCAGGATGCCAATGAGCTTGAAAAAAACCGGAACTGGGACCCCAACGCGCCGCTGTATGGCAAAAACCCGGCCAAACCGGTGGCGCCTGTCGAACCCGTTGTGCCGGCGCCCGAAGACAACACGAGCGAGAACAATCCGCCTGTGAATGCCGACCCCCTTGGCGATCTGGTCAAGTCACGCAGCCAGGATGGCACCGCCGCGGCGACGGGCGCCACACCGGACCCTTTCACCTACTTCATCCAGGTCGGCGCCTACCGCACGCTCGAGGACGCGCAGGCGCAGCGCGCCAAACTCTCGCTGTCAGGCATTGAAACCAAAATTACCGAGCGCGAGCAATCAGGCCGCACGGTTTA
>JAABQI010000278.1 GCA_011391545.1 Rhodoferax sp. | reverse complement strand
CAGCATGGGCATCAGCACGCTGGAGGCGTTGATGGCCATCAAGCGGAAGCCCAAAGCCTCACCATGGCGCGCCTCGGGCGTGATCTGGTGCAGGGTGCTCATGATCATCGGCTGCACCGAGCCCAGCGAAAGGCCCAACAACACCGAGCACAGGCCCATGGTCAGGGCGTCGGGCATGAATGGATAAATCGCAAACAGCACCGCCGTGGCCAGCATGGCCGTGGTCACCACCACCCACTCATGCAAATGGGCCGCCAACAGCGGCAAGGCGACCCTGACCGCCGTGGCGGCCAAAGCGAATCCGCCCAGAATGGCGCCAACGGCCGAGGCGCTCAGGCCGCGCTCATGGCCCAGCACCGGCACCACAAAGGTGTGCACGTCCCAGCACGACGACAGCAGCCAGTTCACCAGCATCAGCCGGCGCATCATCGGCTCGCGCAACAAATCCCATGCGCGACTTCGGATGACGCCAGGTTTGACGGGCACAGGCGGCAACTCCACCGTGTGGCGCACCCACAGCCAGGTCATCAAGGGCAGGCACGCCAGGGCGAAAAACGCCACACGGAAGCCACCCAGGTCAATCAGCAAGCCGGCCGACAAGGGCCCGACAAAGTTGGACAGCGCCGGTCCGATCGAGAGCCAGCTGAACATGCGCTTGAGCTCGGTGTTGTTCTGCGCCGAGCGCCCCACATGGCGCTGCAGACTGATCGATGCCACGCCGGTGGCACCGCCGGTCATCAAGGCACTCAGGCACAGCACGGGAAAGACCGGAAACGCCACCGCCAGACCGGCGCCCGCACTGGCCGCCAGCACGCAAAAACCTATGGGCCGCTTGAACCCGTTGAGGTCGGCATAACGCCCCGCCGGCAATGCCAGAAACACCTGGGTCAGCGCAAACAGGGACAGCAACAGACCCACGGCCAGCGCACTGTGCCCCTCGCGCAGCGCCATCAGCGGCGCGGCCATGCGCATGCCCGCCATGCAGGCGTGCAGGCTGATGTGCCCGGCAATCAGCCGGGCCAGCGCCACCGAGCCCAGTGGTGCAACGGCTTCTGTCACGGGTTGGTCGGTGCGTCGGCGCTGTCGAAGTCAATGTCTTGCACGATCAGCGCAGCGCTTTGCGTCTCGGACAGGGCCTCGACATTTTTCAGCGCACGGCCCATGGCGCGGCTGCGGGTTTGCGCGCCGTCGATGGTTTTGAGCACGGTTTCGGTCTGTGTCTTGACCCGGGCCAGCACGTCGCCAAACTTGCCGAATTCAGTCTTGACGGCGCCCAGCACCTGCCAGACTTCGCTGGAGCGTTTCTCCAGCGCCAGGGTCCTGAAGCCCATTTGCAGCGAACTCAGCATGGCCAGCAAAGTGGTCGGCCCCGCCAGCGTGACACGGCAGTCGCGCTGCAGATATTCCATCAGGCCCGGGCGGCGCAGCACCTCGGCATACAGCCCTTCGGTGGGCAAAAACAGGATGGCAAAGTCGGTGGTGTAGGGCGGCTCCAGGTATTTCTCGGCAATCGACTTGGCTTCCAGCCGAATGCGCTGTTCGAGAGCGCGCGCCGCGGCCTCGGCCGCCAGAGCGTCCGCCCTGCCCTGCGCATCGAGCAAGCGCTCGTAGTCTTCATTGGGAAACTTGGCATCGATCGGCAGCCACAAGGGCACGCCCGAGTCGGACCGGCCTGGCAGTTTGATGGCAAAGTCAACCACGTTCTTGCTGCCCGGGCGGGTGGCGACTTGCGCCGCGTACTGGTCCGACACAAACACCTGCTCCAGCAGAGATGCCAGTTGCGCCTCGCCAAAAATACCCCGGGTCTTGACGTTGGTCAGCAGGTGCTTGAGGTCGCCCACGCCCTGCGCCAGGGTCTGCATTTCGCCCAGGCCCTTGTGCACCTGCTCAAGACGGTCGGCCACCTGCTTGAAGCTCTCGCCCAGGCGCGCCTGCAGCGTGCTCTGGAGCTTTTCATCGACCGTGGCGCGCATTTCGTCGAGCTTGGCGGCGTTGCTGGTCTGCAATTGCGCCAGTTGTTTTTCGAGCGTTTCACGGATCTCGTTCATGCGCCGGGCGTTGGATTCGCTCAAACCCGAGAGCTGGCTGGTCAGCGTGTCGTGCAAGGTTTTTTGCAGCAGGGCGAGTTGCTGGCCAAAGGCGTCAATTTGCGTGTTCTGCGTGCGCGTGGCCTCGGCGCCCTGCTGCACCAGCGTTTGCTGAAACGTGCTCAGCGTGAGCGCAAGCTCCTGGCGGCTGTCGCGCGATGCGTCAAGAATCTCGCGGCGCAGCTCGCGCTCAAGCCGCTCCGAGCTGTCCTTGACCTGCTGCATCAGTTGCCGTGCCGCCGATGTGTCGGCATCGGAGCGACGCAGCAGCACAAAGACAAGCAGGGCCGCGTTCATCACGCCGACGACCAGCAGGGTCCAGCCAAGGGTATCGTTCACGATGCGTCGGCGCTGTGGTGCAACAGGGATTGCGTTTGCTGCTTCAAGCCTTCACGACCTGCGGATTCAAGGGCGTCAGGGGCTTGCCATGCACCAGATAGCCGATCAGGTTGTCGGCCGCCAGTTGTGCCATGGCCATGCGGGTGGGCATGGTGGCGCTGGCAATGTGCGGGGTCAGCACCACGTTGGGCACGGTCAACAAATCCGGGTGCACCTTGGGCTCGCCTTCATACACATCCAGGCCCGCAGCGGCAATGGTTCCTTGCTTCAAGGCGGCTGCCAAAGCGGCGTCGTCCACAATGCCGCCGCGCGCGATGTTGATCAGGGTGGCGGTCGGCTTCATTTGCGCCAGTTCCGCCGCCCCGATGGCGTGGTGCGCCTCGGGGGAATAGGGCAACACCAGAATCAGGTGGTCGGCCTGTTGCAGCAGATCGGACTTGCTGACATAGGCCGCGCCGCAGGCGGCTTCAAGGGCAGCGTCCAGGCGTGAACGATTGTGATAAATCACCTTCATGCCGAAACCGTGGGCGCCCCGTTTGGCAATGGCCTGGCCGATGCGGCCCATGCCCAGAATGCCGAGCGTGCTGCCATGCACATCCGAGCCGGCAAACATGTCGTAGCGCCAACTGTTCCACAAACCGGCGCGCAAGAAATGCTCGCTTTCAGCCATGCGCCTGGCCGTGGCCATCATCAGCGCAAAGCCGAAATCAGCCGTGGTCTCGGTCAGCACGTCGGGCGTGTTGGTGGCCAGCACGCCGGCCGCCGTCATGGCGTCGAGGTCGAAGTTGTTGTACCCCACGGCCATGTTGGCGCAGATTTTCAGATCGGGACAGGCCTTCAGAAGCTCGGCATCGATGCGCTGGCTGCCGGTGGTGAAGGCGCCTTGTTTGCCCTGCAATTGCGCGATGAGTTGGGCCGGGCTCCAGACCACATCGTCCTGATTGGAAGTGACATCGAAGTGCTGCTCCAACAGCGTCAAAATTTGCGGGAAAACAGCGCGCGCGACCAAAATACTCGGTTTCATCTTTTAAAACTCCTGGCACGGTTGGATGGCAAAAACGGAAATTTTTAAAGTAACATTGTCTCCGATCAAAAGACAAATCGACGCTGACGCAGTTGCACTTGTGGCACAATTTTTCGGAATTGATGCACCCTGTTTTGCCGATGCCATAACTATTCGAGACACTTTCACAATCGCGCAAGCCAAGCATTTCAAATTCTCATTGACGTGATTCGCTCATTCAGCCTGTTCTTCTTTCTGTACCTGTTCTGGCTCTTGCTGTCAGGATTATTCACGCCATTTTTACTGGCATCGGGCGCGGGTTGCGCGCTGGCTGTGACCTGGTTTGCACAGCGCATGAAAGTTCTGGATGCAGAGGGCCACCCGATCCAGTTGGGCGCGCATGCCCTGATTTACTGGGCCTGGCTGTTCAAGGAAATCATCAAATCGGCATGGGATGTCAGCAAAATCATCGTCCATCCCAAGTTGCCCATCAGTCCGACTCTGGTGCGCTTCAAGCCAAGCCAAAGAACAGAGGTCGGCCTTGTGCTCCACGCCAACTCCATCACCCTGACGCCTGGCACCATCGCCATCGATGCGCACGCCAATGAATTTTTTGTCCACGGCCTGACTCGCGCCAGCGCGCATGCGGTGGTAGACAGCGAGATGGATCGGCGCGTCAGCGCCTGCGAGGGCAAGGCCTGATGTTCTCGGTCGCCGCCCTTGCGCTGCTTGTCACGCTGGCCCTGGCTTTGGCACGCGCGGCCTTGGGACCCACGGTTTTTGATCGGGCGCAAGCGGCCAATACCATCGGCACGGTCGCGATGTTGCTGCTCGCCGTCATGGGTTTCCTGAATGGTCGTCCCGAGTTTCTGGACCTTGCGATCGTTTATGGTTTGCTCAACGTGATCGGGACGATTGCTGTTCTCAAGTACTTTCGGCGCGGGGATCTGGGCGACCCGGGAGATGAAAATGACGAGTCAGAAGCCACGGAAAAGGCCGGCCCATGAACTTCTTCATCACCTCGGTGAGCTGGATCAGCCTGGTTCTTGGCGGTATTTTTTGTATTGTTGGTGCCATCGGCTTGCTGCGCATGCCTGATTTTTATACCCGGATGCACGCCGCCAGCGTGATCGAAACATTGGGCGCAGGCCTGGTTTTGTTGGGACTGATGTTGCAGGCAGGGCTTACCCTGGTGACCGTCAAGCTGCTCATGCTGGGCTTGTTGATTTTGTTTGTCAGCCCGACGGCCACGCATGCGCTGGCGCGCGCTGCCATGGTGCGCGGGGTCAGACATCTGGCAGTCGAGGAGAAGTCGTCATCGAAGCCCTGATCATCAATGTCCTGATGGTGTTGATGGCGATCAGTGTCGTGGTCATCGTCCGCACCCGCAACCTGTTTGGCGTGATCGTGCTCAGCGGCATCTACAGCTTCCTCATGGCCACGGTGCTGGTGGCCATGGACGCCGTTGATGTCGCCATGACTGAAGCGGCGGTGGGTGCGGGTATCTCGACGGTTCTTTTGCTGGGCGCGCTCTATCTGTGCAAAAGTGAAGAGGCACATGCGCCGAGCAAACCCCTTCTGCCGCTGTTGATCTCGCTGTCGGTTGGCGGCATGTTGATCTACGGAACACTCGGCCTGCCTGAGTTCTCCGACCCCAACGCCCCGATCCACCAGCATGTGGTGCCGCGTTATCTCAACGAGATCAAGCAGGAGGTCGATGTGCCCAATGTGGTCACTGCCGTCCTGGCCAGCTACCGTGGTTTCGATACCTTGGGTGAAACCACGGTGGTCTTCACGGCGGGTGCCGGGGTCGTGGCGCTGCTGCGCCGTCGTCGCAATGGGCGCAAGCCATGAAAAATGACCTGATCCTGCGCGTCATCGCCAAACTGCTGATCCCGTTCATTCTGCTGTTTGCCCTCTATGTGCAGTTTCACGGCGACTTTGGCCCGGGTGGCGGCTTCCAGGCGGGCGTGATTCTGGCAGCCGCCGTCATCTTTTATGCCCTCATCTACGGCCTGGCCGACGCCCGCAAGGTAGTGCCTGAACCCCTGGTGGAGTCGATGATGGCCATTGGCGTGCTGCTATACGCCGGCGTCGGCGTGGCAGGCATGCTGCTGGGCGGCAACTACCTTGACTACTTTGTGCTCGACCCCAACCCGGTGCATGGTCAACATCGCGGTATTTTCTGGGTCGAGGCGGGCGTGGCCACCACGGTGTCGGGTGTCATGCTGAAGATTTTTTACATGTTCGCCGACCGCGGCAAGGTGGATGAAGAATGACGGGGGCAAGCAGCGCCATGACCTTGGGCAGTCACTTCACCTACTTCATCACGATTTTCCTGATGGTTGCGGGCTTGTTCACCGTGATCTCGCGCACCAATCTGATCAAGAAGATGGTCGGCCTCGGAATTTTTCAGACCTCGGTTTATCTGCTGTACATCGCGCCCGCCAAGTTGATCGGGGGAACCGCGCCCATCCTGAGCGACGCGTTCACGGTCTACTCCAATCCCCTTCCCCACGTGCTGATTCTGACGGCCATCGTGGTGGGTGTGGCGACGCTGGCCTTGGGCCTGGCGCTGGTGGTGCGGATTCGCGAGGCCTACGACACGATCGAGGAAGATGAGATCCTCGACCAGGACACGCAGGCAGAAGGCGACGGTAACCCAACATGAACCTCGCCCCGCACCTGCCCGCACTGCAAGTTGTTGTGCCGCTGATAGCGGCCCCTCTCACCATTTTGCTGCGCCGGCGCAGCGTGGCGTTTGGCGTGGCGCTGGTGGCAAGCTGGCTCGCCCTGGCCATCTCCCTGCTGCTGTGGATGCAGGTGGCCAACACCGGCACCATCAGCTACGCCATCGGCAGCTGGCCCGCCCCCTGGGGCATCGAGTATCGGGTTGACCGCCTGAACTCGTTCCTGCTGGTGCTGGTGTCCGGCATCGCCGCCCTGGCGCTGCCTTTCAGCCGTTCCAGCATCGAAGCCGAAGTGCCACCGCAACAGCACTACCTTTTTTACACCATGTTTGTGTTGTGCCTGGCCGGGCTGCTCGGCATAGCGATCACCGGTGATGCCTTCAACATCTTTGTGTTTCTGGAGGTCTCCTCGCTGTCAGCCTATGTGCTGATTGCGCTCGGCCATGATCGCCGAGCACTTTTTGCAGCCTACCAGTACCTGCTGATGGGCTCCATCGGGGCAAGCTTTCTGGTCATCGGGATCGGCCTGCTTTACCTGATGACCGGCACCCTGAACCTGGCTGACATGGGACAGCGTTTGGCCTTGGTGCAGGGCACGCGGCCTGTGCTCGCAGCGCTGGCCTTCATCACCGTGGGCATCTCGCTCAAGCTGGCGCTGTTCCCGCTGCACCAGTGGTTGCCCAATGCCTATGCTTTTGCGCCTTCGGCGGTGTCGGCCTTTCTGGCGGCCACGGCGACAAAGGTGGCGGTTTACGTGCTGCTGCGTTTTTATTTCACGGTGTTTGGCGAATCGGCGGTGTTTGCCAGGCTGCCGATGGAGGAAATGATGCTGGTGCTGGCGCTGGCCGGCATGTTTGCAGCGTCCACCATCGCCATCTTTCAGACCGACTTGAAGCGGCTGTTTGCCTATTCCAGCGTGGCACAAATCGGCTACATCATTCTTGGCCTGTCGTTCAACTCAGTCAGCGGCCTGACCGCCAGCATCGTGCACCTGTTCAACCACGGCGTCACCAAGGGCGCCATCTTCATGTTGCTGGGCTGCGTGGCGCTTGGCATGGGCGGCACCAGTCTGGCGCGGGTGCAGGGGCTGGGCAAGCGAATGCCCCTGGTCAGTTTCGGCATTGTGATCGGCGGGCTCTCGCTGATGGGCGTTCCGGGTACTGCCGGGTTCATCAGCAAGTGGTATTTGCTGCTGGCAGCGCTCGAGAAGGGACAATGGTGGCTGGTGTTCATGATCGTGCTGTCGTCGTTGCTGGCTGCCGTCTACGTCTGGCGCTTTGTTGAAGCCGCCTATTTGCGCGAACCGCGCACAGACACGGCCACTGTGGCCGCCACCCCCTGGCTGATGAGCGTGCCGACCGCCATTTTGGTGATCGCCATTGTGTACTTCGGCCTCGATACCTCGTTCACGATTGGCACCGCCTTTGACGCGGCGACTGCGTTGCTGGGAGGCCGGCGCTGATGCTGACACCCGAACAGGCCATCCTGGCGTCCATGGCTGTGCCCTTGACGGGCGCCTTGTTGATTTCGCTGGCCGGGCGCGTGCCCAACCTGCGCGAAGCCATCACGCTGGTGACTGCAACTGTGCTGTTGGCGGTGGTGTTGACGCTGCTGCCGCTGGTGATGGCTGGTGAACGCCCCGGCGTGGTCCTGTTCAGCTTGCTGCCGGGTTTGGACATTGCGTTCCGGGTCGAACCCCTTGGCATGCTGTTTGCGCTTATCGCTTCCGGCTTGTGGATTGTCAACTCGCTGTACTCGATCGGTTACATGCGCGGCAACAATGAAGCCCACCAGACGCGCTTTTTCGTCTGTTTTGCAGTGGCACTAGCCGCCACGATGGGCATTGCTTTCTCGGGCAACCTGTTCACCCTGTTCATCTTTTATGAAGTGCTGACACTCAGCACCTACCCGCTGGTGACCCACCATGGCACCGAAAAAGCGCGTGACGGCGGACGGGTCTATCTCGGTCTGCTGCTGAGCACGTCCACCGTGCTGCTATTGCCCGCGCTGGTCTTCATCTGGTTTATTGCGGGGACCACCGACTTCACGGTGGGCGGCATTCTGGCCGACAAGCTCAGGCCAGTCGAACTTGCCATGTTGCTGGGCCTGTGCGTCTTCGGCATCGGCAAGGCTGCGCTGATGCCTTTCCATCGCTGGCTGCCCGCCGCCATGGTGGCGCCAACGCCGGTGTCGGCACTGCTGCATGCGGTGGCCGTGGTCAAGGCCGGGGTCTTCAGCGTGGTCAAGGTGATGGTCTATATTTTTGGCATCGACACCCTCGCCACGGCCGGCGCCACCCACTGGCTGATTGGCGTGGCCGGGTTCACCATCATTGCGGCCTCTGTTGTGGCATTGACCGCCGACAACCTGAAACGCCGCTTGGCCTATTCAACCATCAGCCAGTTGTCTTACGTGACCATGGCCGCCGCCCTGCTGGCGCCGTTGTCGCTGGTGGGTGCCGTGATGCATATCGCCGCCCATGCGGTGGGCAAGATCACGCTGTTTTTTGCGGCGGGCGCCATTTACACCGCAGCCCACAAGACCGAGGTCAGCCAACTCGACGGCATTGGCCGGCGCATGCCCTGGACCATGGGCGCCTTTGCCATTGCGGCGCTGTCAATGATCGGCCTGCCCCCGGCGGCCGGCTTTATTTCCAAGTGGTACATGGTGTCGGGGGCCATGGCCGGCCAGCACTGGCCGGCGGTAGCGGTCATCGTGTTGAGCACGCTGCTCAATGCAGGGTATTTCCTGCCCATCGTGTACCGCGCTTTTTTTGTCGCACCACCGGCTGATCCGCATGGCCATCCGCATGGCGAGGCGCCCCTGCTGATGGTGATTGCCTTGACGGCCACAGCCGCCGCAACGGTGCTGCTGTTTTTCTTCTCCGACGTGCCGCTGGCGCTGGCCCGTCAGATGATCACCCCGTGAGAATGAAACCAATGGATGAAAAACCTCACTGGCTCGATCAACCCCGCAACGTCAAGTTGTTGTGGCGCGGTTTTCTTTTTGTAATGCTGCTCACGGTGCTTGCCGAGCGTTTCGTGACCATGCACCCGCATTTTGCGGTTGAATCCATTTTTGGGTTTTACGCCTGGTACGGCTTTCTGCTCTGCGCCTTGCTGATCGGGGTGGCCAAGGGACTGGCGCTTTTGCTCAAACGACCCGACACCTATTACGACAAAGACCATGACTGACGGCTTGATTCATCCCGGTCTGGTGCTCATCGTGGGCGCCCTGCTGCTGCCCTTGCTGCGCGGCGCGCTGCGCTCTGCCGCCATTGTGGCTTTGCCGTTGATGGTGCTGGCACTGGTGTGGCAAGTGCCTGACGGCCCGGCCTGGCAACTGCGCTTTCTGGATTACACCATCACGCCGCTGCAGGGCGACAAACTCTCCAGACTGTTCGCCACCATCTTCGCCCTCATGGCCGCAGGCGGCGGCCTGTTTGCCATGACGCAAAAAAGCCGCATCGAGGTGCCCGCAGCCTTTGTTTATGCCGGCTCGGCGATTGGTGTGGCGCTGGCCGGGGATCTGGTCACGGTTTTCGTGTTCTGGGAGTTGATGGCGGTCGGTTCGACCCTGGTGCTTTGGAGCCAGGGCACCGAAGCGGCTTACCGCGCGGCAAAACGCTACCTCATGATTCACCTTCTCGGCGGAGTGCTGCTGTTTGCCGGGGTGACCGGTCACATTGTTGACACAGGTGATGTCGCCTTTACCCGCATGGCGCTGGATTCGCCCGCACACTGGCTGATCTTGGTCGGATTCCTGGTCAACGCGGCTGCGCCGCCACTGTCAGCCTGGTTGGCCGATGCCTACCCTGAAGCCTCCTGGAGCGGCGCCGTTTTCCTCTCGGCCTTCACCACCAAGACAGCGGTGTATGTGCTGATCCGCGGCTTCCCGGGCACCGAGTTCCTGATTTGGGTCGGTTTGTTCATGGCGTTCTATGGCATTGTCTACGGCCTGCTGGAAAATGATATTCGGCGCATCCTTGCGTACACCATCGTCAACCAGGGCGGACTGATGATGGTCGGCGTGGGGATCGGCACAGAGATGGCCCTCAACGGCGCAGCCGCACAGGCCTTTGTCGGCGTGATCTATGTTGCCTTGTTGCTGATGTCGGCGGGCTCGGTGATCCTCATGACGGGCAAGCGCAAGTGCTCGGAACTCGGCGGCCTGTTCCACACCATGCCTTTGACTGCAGCTTGCGCCACGGTCGGTGCGCTGGCGATTTCGGCGTTTCCGCTCACTTCCGGTTTTATCTCCAAATCCATGGTGTCGCAAGCAGCGCTCGACGGGCATCTGCTTTGGGTGTGGCTGCTGCTGACTGCCGCCTCGGCCGGGGCGTTTCTGCATGCTGGTCTCAAGTTCCCCTGGTTTGTGTTTTTTCACAAAGACTCGGGTTTGCGTCCGGCCGAACCGCCGGCAAGCATGCAAGGGGCCATGGTGGCCTTCTCGTTGTTGTGCATCGCGCTGGGTATCTGGCCGGAGCCGCTGTATGCGATGCTGCCCTACGCCGCGAACTATGTGCCCTACACCGGCGCGCATGTGGTGACCCAGTTGCAGTTGCTGCTGTTCTCAGGCCTGGCGTTCTTCGTGCTGCTGCCCTATCTGAAGCGCAGCTTGACCATCACCCTTGACACCGATTGGCTCTGGCGCACTTTGTTGCCGGCGCTGTTGTGCAACGTGGGCCTGCCGCTGGCGAAAGCGTGGAACATGCTGGTCCATGCCGCCTATGTGCTGATCATGGAGTCCACGTCACTGGTGCTTTACCAGCATCGCCAGGATGGACGTTTTGCGCGGACCTGGTCCACCCGGAGCATGGCCTTGTGGGTGCTGGTTCTGCTGCTGGGCTTTCTGATCCTCTATTACGTCTGAGCCCATGTGCGAATGGCACCGGTTCGCGACTGTTATTGCATAGGCGCGCTGAGTTTCATCAGAAAATCCCAATAAAAAAGCCACCCGAAGGTGGCTTTTTGAAGCAACAAAAAGCTGATTACTTGGAAGCGGCAGCCTTGGCAGCCTCAGCAGCAGCGTCAACAGCCTTGTCGGCGGCTTCGCCAGCGGCGCTAGCAGAAGCAGCAACAGCGTCGGCAGCCACGGTAGCAGCCTCGGCAGCTGAAGCAGCAGCATCAACCACGGCGGCAGCAGCAGCGGGTGCTTCCACGGGAGCCGGTGCGGGTGCGGGAGCCTCTTCTTTTTTGCCACAAGCAACGAGAGCGGCAGCAGCGATCACAGCGATCAGAACGAGAGATTTGTTCATTTGTAAAACCTGATAAAAAAATTTCGGAATTGATTTTGTGGAGACCCCACAAATCCCAGCCGACACAGTGAGTAATGCGTCAGCTCGAGGCGGGATTATAAAGATCAACCGAGGGTTTTCACGCTTGACTAAAAACTCCGTATAGGTTTGCCACAATCTATTTTTTCAACAAATCACCTTATCCTTGCGCCTCCAGCCAGCCGGCGGCACACCATGAAGTCAGCAACTCAAAAGCTTGCGCACTGAGTTTGACCACCTCCCGACCCGACAGCATGCGGGCGTTAGCCAAAGCGCGCATCAGGGTTGCATCCCGACCCGAGGCGCTGAAACTCTCGCCGTTGATGAAGATATGGTGCGCATCGAACATCATGCGGGTACGCCGGTCCAGGCGAATACCCCGGGTTTGCATGACTTTATCCCCTTTAGGCGACACCGCCCGCGCTTCAAACCAGACATTGGGCTTAGGTTCTGTCATGTATTCGCCCAAGCCGCGCGCCAGTGCCCGGCTGTCCTGCAGTGCGTCTTGCAGCGCATCCTGGGCAAATTCGAGCATCCTGGCCGGGATTTCGGCAGGTTGATCCACCGCGGGCTGATCCGGGTCACGGTACAAACTCACGCCCACCTCATCTTCGGCTTCTTCAGCCAGGCGCTGTAAGAGTTCACGCGCCAGTTCGGCCCGGTTGGGGATGCGAAAACCAACGGAGTAGGTCATGCATTCGCCCACCGCAACGCCGTCGTGCGCGTACCGCGGCGGCAAATACAGCAGGTCGCCCGGCTCAAGCACATATTCCACCTCGGGCGCAAAATTGGCCAGAATCTTCAGCGGCACATCGGGCTGCAGGCCAAGGTCTTTCTGGCGGCCAATGCGCCAGCGCCGCTGGCCCTGCGCCTGCAACAAAAACACATCATAGCTGTCGAAATGCGGCCCGACGCCACCGCCATCGGTGGCAAAACTGATCATCAGGTCATCCAGCCGGGCATCGGGCACAAACCGGAACTGGTTCATCAGGTCGTGCACGCGATCATGGTGCAAGTCGACCCCCTGCACCAGAATGGTCCAGCCCGGCTGCTTCAGGGGAGGCAAGGCGCGGCGCTGAAACGGCCCGTGCTTGAAGCGCCAACCCGGCTTGCTGCCTGGTTCCTGAATCACCATGCGGGTCTGGGCTTCTTCATTGGCTGCCAGTTCAAACAGCTGCGTGCGATCCAGCAGGGGTTTGAAGCCGGGAACGGCCTGCCTGACCAGCAGAGGCTTCTTTTGCCAGTAGCGTTTCATGAACACTTGGGGGCTGATGCCGCCTAATAAAGGCAGCGCTTGGGTGACATCCATGGGGGTTCTCCGTTCAGGTTTTTGTCTGCGACAATTCTCGTATGGAAATCACACAACAATGCGTCGTCGCTTTATCTTGGACACTCAAAGACTCTTTGGGTGAGGAATTGGACGTGCTCGAAGAGCCGGTGGAGTTTTTGGTCGGGGGTGGTGACTTGTTTGAAGTCATCGAGACCGCGCTGCAAGGCCACACCGTCGGCGCCACCCTGAATCTGCATATCGAACCCGAGCAGGGCTTTGGTGAGTTCAACGAGCAACTGATCTTTCTGGAACCCCGCGAGCTCTTTCCGCCTGAACTTGAAGAAGGCATGACGTTCGAGGGCGCCGCCCTGCCCGCCGGTTGCAATCCCGACATGCCGCACGATGTGCTCTACACCGTGACCGACATTTACCCCGAGCATGTGGTGCTGGACGGCAACCATCCGCTCGCGGGTATTGCGCTGCACCTGACGCTCCAGGTGCGCGGGATCCGCGAAGCCACGGAAGAAGAAATTGGCTGCGGCAGCGCCGGCACCGGCTTTTTCAAGATCACCCCCATGCACAGCCTGGCACCGGGTAGCGACTTGCTACAGTAAGTAGGCGTGGGTCAGGCTTTTCCGGTCGAGCCGTAGCCACCTTCGCCGCGCTGGCTCGCTGGGAACTCGGTCACCACATTGAACTGCGCCTGCACCACCGGCACGATGATCAGCTGCGCAATGCGCTCCATCGGCTCGATGGTGAAAGGCACATCGCTGCGGTTCCAGGCGCTGACCATCAGCTGACCCTGGTAGTCACTGTCGATCAGTCCCACCAGATTGCCCAGCACAATGCCGTGCTTGTGCCCCAGGCCGGAGCGCGGCAGGATCATGGCGGCAAAGCCGGGGTCCTGCAAATAAATGGCGATGCCGGTGGGCACCA
>JAABQI010000277.1 GCA_011391545.1 Rhodoferax sp. | reverse complement strand
GGCAGTGGTCGCGTTGGCCAACAAGATAGCGCGCACTGCTTGGGCGGTCCTGGCCAAAGGCGCAGCCTTTGACCAGGTCAAGTGGAATCCCGTCGAACAAGTGGGTGCATGATCGACGCAATCTCAGAACCCAGCCATCCAAACCAACGAGCACAC
Organism: Rhodoferax sp.; assembly: GCA_011391545.1. GTDB lineage: Bacteria > Pseudomonadota > Gammaproteobacteria > Burkholderiales > Burkholderiaceae_C > Rhodoferax. Next base: position 13,472 of record JAABQI010000277.1, on the reverse strand, counting down.
CCGTTTTGAAGGAGAGCATGCAAGAAGCGCAGTGATGGAATGAAGGCCAAACCGGGTTGGGGGCATTCCGGTGAATGACTCGTACTTTGAGTACGAAAAGCAGATAGGAACCCCGACCGCGAATAGCCATCATGGGCAGCAGCACCGACTGCACAAACAGCCCGAATGTAAGGCAGCAAACCTTTCAAACTGTCACGTCGATGAAACTTGCTTTCCTTGGGCGGACCATGTAAGTCAAATCAGTGCCAGCGCACTGCTCTGCGTCAGGCCACCGCTCCGGCCTGTTGTGGCCCGGGCTTATTTGGCTGGTGTCACCGTGACGCTCTGATATAGCACGCCGCCTCCAGCGGCACTGCCCTCGGTGGTGCCCTGACCGGTCATGCGCATTTCACAGGCGCGACGCTCTGCTTCGTCCTTGTGCACGTTGCAGCGCTGCAACGCGTTCTGCTGGTACTGCCCGGACGCATCGTTGAGGGCGCCCCGTTTGGCTTCAGCCAGGGCGCTGGCTGCTTCGCGGCGACAGGTGGCACGGTCCTGATTGGACTGACCACTGTTGCAGACCTTGATATCTTCACGATATCGGGCCTGAGCTTCAGTGGCGGCGCTTGGCGTCGCTGCCATGGCACCAGATGCGAGAACCAGGGTGGCCGCAAGGGCCGAGGCGAAATGTCGAAATGGCATGCTGACAATGGTCATGGTGAACTTTCTAAAGGGTTGCGCGCACGCTGGGCAATCAACGAGAAAACTTCAGCCTGACCTTGAAAGAGGGTGTATTGTCAACGTAGTCCAAGGTGAGCAACTCGTTTTCATACAGCAGCAACGCACCTTGAGTGGTGCCACCGGTCAAGGCGCGTGCCGGGTAGGTGATGTAAGCGTCGGCAAACTGGATCGGCGTTACGGCCTCGCCTGCAATGTAGATGACAGGCTTGACACCGGTGCCGGTTAACGTGAAAGTTGCGTTCGAGATGATGGAAGTGGCGAGATTGACGTCGGTCTGGATCGTACTGTTATCGAGCAACATGACTGGCGCATTCACCGGGGCTTCGACGTAGGTCACGGCTTCGCTGGGCACGCCATAGCTGCCGGTCGCAACCACTGCGCCAGTGCAATCCGCGTATGCATAGTAATCTTCTCGTATCGTCACATTGAATGTAGTGGCACCTGTGGCAACCAGAACAGTCTTCAACTTCATATGGTTAACGCACGCCTGTTGCCACTCGCCTTCATACTTTGCCAGTGCCGTTGAAGCAACAGAAACAGACGGAACGTCCGGCCAGAACACTTCGGCGGGCGTCACATTGACCTCGGCTACTGGATCACCACCGCCGCCACCGCCACCGCAGGCAGCAAGCGTGATCGAGCATAAAGCAAGGGCAAGGTACTTGGTCGGATGGTTCATTTTAAAAATTCCTTACGGTTCATTGGGCTATTTGAACTTTCATCATAGTCACGGGAATTTGATCCGTTTGTGTCCTGGCGCACCATCGAGCAGCAAATTTGCAAAATTTTGTAACAATGTCCGGGGCCATAGACATGAACAAGCGGCCGTCACGGCCTGAACGCCAGACTGGGAAAAAGCGCGTGCTTGCCGCACAATCATCACTTCAGCCACCGCCCCAAGACCACGCCATGACCCAGACGCTCAAGATTGATTTTGTCTCCGACATTTCCTGCCCCTGGTGCGCCATCGGCCTGGCGGCGCTGGAACAGGCGCTGGCCAATTTGCAGGGCGAGGTGGCGGCGCACATCCACGTGCAGCCGTTCGAGTTGAATCCGCAGATGCCCGCCGGCGGCCAGGACATTGCTGAGCACCTGACGCAAAAGTATGGCTCCACGCCCGATCAGCAGGCGCAGATTCGCGACACCATTCGCCAGCGCGGCGCCGAGGTTGGTTTTGCCTTCAACCCGGGCGGGCGCGGCCGCATTTACAACACCTTTGCCGCGCACCGCCTGCTGCACTGGGCCGGGCTTGAATCGTCAGGGCAGCAATTGGCCCTGAAAAAGGCCTTGTTGGTGGCTTGCCACCGCGACAGCCAGGCCATGGAAGCGCCCGAGGTGTTGCTGGCGGCGGTGGCGCAAGCCGGGCTCGACGTGGCGCGCGCCAGCCAGATTTTGGCCAGCGACGACTATGCGGCCGACGTGCGCGCAGCCGAGTCGTTTTACACTCGCCAGGGCATCCACTCGGTGCCGGCGGTCATCATCAACGACCGCCATCTGATCTCGGGTGGCCAGCCTGTGGCAGCCTTTGAGCAGGCGCTGCGCCAGATTGCTGCGACCGCGGTTCCTTCGTAGTCGCACCCTGGCGCGCACCCGCGCAACTTTTTAGCGGCCTGCCACGGCCAGTACGGGCTTGTCTGCGCTGCCGGCACGAGGACTGCGCGCGGTCCCAAACTGAATATCGCCGGTGAGCTGTCCACCTTCTTCGATCACCACTTTGCCGTAGCAAATCTTGCCCGTGACCTTGCCCGTCGCATAGATCACCAGTTTCTGGCGGACCGTCAAATTGCCGTCAAACTGGCCATGAATCTCGGCAATGTCGATCTCGGCTGACCCCTTGAAAGATCCCTGTTCTGCGATTTCCATGACCCGCGAATCCATGGTGGCCTCGACCAGGCCCTCGACCACCAACGTGTCACAGTCCGTGATCTCCACGCCTTTGAGCTTGATGTTGGGGCCCACGATGAGCTTGCTCCCCACAACCGGCGCAGGCGCGCTGGCACCGGCGCTGGCCGCCGTGACGGCAGAACTCGTCCCCGGCGGCTGGGTCGTGGTGGTGGGTGCGCCATAACCAGCACCTTGCGCCGGCAGAGGCACCACATGCCGAGCCGTAGCTGGTTCTGTTTCACGTTTATTGAAGAAGTTCGGAGACATGGCCATTGGGTTCCTTTTAAAACCTCATGCTATGCGCTCCGACGCGCCAGGACGTAACTGAAAATGCAAGTGATGTAACAAACTGAATGATCTGCAAGCCGCGCAATCGCAGGACAGCCCGCTTTGAACGCGCTACGCGGACATCGCTTGCGCCCGGGCTGGCTGGCGCTTGTGGACGCCGGTTTCTCCCCGGGGCAACGGCTTCTCGAAGCGTGACGGGGTGGGGAAAAGGCGCGCCAGGGCATCGCGCACCTGACTCAGCCGCGGGTCGCCGGGGTGGGCATCGTCGGTGGTGTCGTTGATGCAAAAGAAATCCAGTGCGCCAAATTGTGCAAGCACCCGGTCCAGCCCGTGGCGGTCGTGCAGGTCGCCGCTCGAGACATGCACATGGGCATAGTCGCGCACCCTCGCCAGACCGCTGGCGAGCGACCAGCGCAACACAAAATCGGACACGATGGTGGGCTTGTCCCAGGCGCGAAACACCGTGGAGCGCACGGCGGAAAACAGCTCGGGGGCCAGCGCCTCGAGCGCCAGCAAGACCGACTTGCGCATCGGACGCGGCGAATGCGCAAAGGTGCGATGGGTGGGCGCGGCGTGCTGAAAACCCGGCGCGTGGGCATTGAGCCACTGGTGCGACAGGCGGCAGGCGTTGTCCAGCGCGGTGGCGTCCATGCGCAGCGGCTCGTCGCTCACCTCGGGCTCATCCGACCAGCCCACAAAAACGCCACCCGGCCAAAACCAATGGTCGAGCTGAACCGGCGCACCAAAAAACACGTCGTCATTGAAGTAAAAATAACGTTCCGACAAATTGGGGATGCGGTGGATGTACGACTCGATGTTGCCCGAATCGAAGGTGGGCAGGGCCGCTGCCGGAATCAGCGCGCGGTGGTCGATCACCGTGATCCCCGGGTGCGCCTGCAACCAGGCGGGGGTTTGCGCGTCGGTGACCAGGTAAACCTGGCCGTGGCCGGGGAAAAAACGCTCGAGCGCGCGCAGGCTGTAGCGCAGTTCGTCGTTGTCGCGAAAGCGGCCTTCCACGTTGCCAAAAGCCGCCAGTGCGCGCCGCTGACCGACGTCCAGGCGCGCCTCGGCGTGCCGTCGCTTTTGGCGCCAGGCAGGGTCGTTGCCATCAACCCAAAGGTAAACCACGTCAACAGGCGCATGCACATCCATGGCGTTGCTCCAATTGGCGTTCATGCTGGTTCTTTCCCGAATTTTGCTTGGGTCTTGCCGGCATTTTGCAGGATTTGGCGCGCCAGCTGATGCACGTTGACGCGGGCTTTGAGGCGCGCCGCCAGCAAATACAGGCCGCCCAGCTTGCGATGCAAAAACAGCGTGTCGATGGGCGGGATGTGCCAGAAATCGCGGTCCAGTCCCAGCGCCATGCCGGCGTCGCGCAGGCGCTGCGCCATGTCGGTGGCGCCAAAGTCGAAATCGCCCGGCTCACGCAGCGGTTGCAGCGCCATCTCGAACATGTCGAGCACGGCGGCCTGATGCCGGGGCTGGGTGCGGGCATCAAAGTAACCAATGGCCAGCCCGGCCAGTGTCATGGCGTCGCGGTCGCCGGCCATGGCGGCGATCATCATGGCGCGGTAGCCCTCGCCAAAACCGGGCGCAAAGGCGCGCGTGGCGCCAAAGTCGAGCAGGATCAGTTGCCGGGTCGCCGGGTCGTAGCGGTAGTTGGCAAAGTTGGGGTCGGTCTGCATCAGGTCAAATTCGAACAACTCCCGAAACAGCAAGCTGACCAGCAGACGCACAATGCGGTCGCGCTCGGCCTGCGGCGCACCCGCCATCGACTCCACCGGCACGCCACCGACAAAGGACATGGCCAGCACGTTGCGGGTGCTCAGATCGGCGTGATGGGTGGGCACGACAAACTCGGGCGCATCGGCCAGCAGTGCGGCAAAGCGCTGCAAATGCACGCCCTCGGCCAGGTAGTCGGCTTCTTCGCGCAACTGCCGTTTGGCCTCGGTGAGCAGCGGTGCGATGTCCAGCGTTTTGGGAATCAGGCCCGACAGGCGCAGCAGCGACGCCACGTTGTTGACATCGCTGCTGATGCTCCTGCGCACGCCGGGGTACTGAATCTTGATGGCCAGGTCCCGACCATCCCTGGTTTGGGCGCGGTGCACCTGCCCAATCGACGCGGCGGCTATTGGGCTGAAGGAGAATGGCTCGAAGCGCTGTTGCCAGCCGGCGCCCCAGTTGGCGCCAAGCACCGCCTGCACTTGGCGCTGTGGCATGGGCTGGGCGTCGGAGCGCAAGCGACCCAGAATGGCAGCCAGCTCGGGCGGCAGCAGGTCGCCGGCGTCCATCGAGACCAATTGCCCCAGTTTCATCGCCGCGCCGCGCATCTGCGCGAGTTGCTGCGTCACGCGGCTGACATTGGCGGGTGTCAGCAGCAGGTCACTCAAATTGGGGCGTTTGCCACTGGCGAACTGGCGCGCGCCTTCCATCAGCATGTTGCCGGCCACCCCCGTGGCCATCTGACCCAGGCGCGCCAAGCGCCCCAGGCGGCTGCTGGGCACAGGTGAACTGCGTGGGTCAGGGGATGTTTTCAAGGCGATCGGGTCCAAAAAGGGTGCGACATTACGGCACAACATGGGAATCCTTGCAGATTGACTGGCATTGCCGGGCCGGCTTTGACATGCTGGGGACAAGGTTTTCATTGAAGAACAACAATGGTTCTTGTTTTCTCGTCATCAAGGGGTTTTCAGCCATGCGCCAACAGCAACGTTTTGTCCAGTCCACACAGTGGTTGCGCCCGGTGACGCGCTGGGCCACCCGATTTTCCCTGAACGCGCCGCAGTGGCTGCCGTCACCCCTGCGCCACGCCCCGCTGCGGCTGACCTCGCTGGTTTTAAAGGCGTATCACCGGGTGTTGCGTTGACCCGCACTTTAACTAGCTGCGTGGCAAATGCATCGTGAAAGTGGTGACGCCATCGGCTGAACCCGCGTGAATCGTGCCGCCATGGGCATGAACAATGGATTGGGTAATGGCCAGCCCCAGCCCGGTGCCCTCGGAGCTGCGCTGACGCGCCGGGTCAACGCGGAAAAAGCGGTCAAAGACCCGCGCCAGATGCTCGGGTGCTATGCGCTCACCGTGGTTGGCCACGCTGATTTCCACGCCGTCCTCCAGGCTTGACACGCGCACCGTCACGGTGCTGGCCGGATCGGCATGGCGCAGCGCATTGGACAACAGGTTGCCCAGCGCCCGTCGCAGCATCAGGCGGTCGGCACTGACCGTGCCGTCACCCAGCAGACGCAGCGACACATTTTTTTCCTCTGCCACCGCATCAAAATAATCAAACAGGGCGAGCACTTCATTGCCCAGGTGAAGCTCTTCCCGCTGCGGCAGCACCAGACCGTGGTCTGACTTGGCCAGCAGCAGCATGTCGGAAATCATGCGCGCCATGCGCTCGAATTCCTCCGCATTCGACTCAAGAATCTGCCGGTAGTCGTCGGCGCTGCGCTCACGCGACAGCGTCACCTGCGTTTGCGTCAGCAGGTTGCTCACCGGCGTGCGCAACTCGTGCGCAATGTCGGAAGAAAAGTCGGTGAGCCGTTGAAACGCCTCCTCCAGCCTTGCCAGCATCTCGTTGAGCGACTGCGCCAGTTCGGCCAGTTCCCGCGGGATGGTTTGCACCGGCAGGCGCTGGCTGAGTTGCTGCGCGGTCACGCCCTGGGCTTGGGTGCGCATGGCGCGCAAGGGCGCCAGACCCCGGCGCACCGCGACCCAGCCCAGGACGCCGGTCAACAAGGCCGCGCCCGCCACGAACAGCCACAGGGTCTGCAAAAAAGACCGCATGTAGGCTTGATGGTGGACGATGTCAGCGGCCACAGCCACAAAAACCCGCAGCGGCTGACCCGAAGCATCCGCCATCGCGGTCGGCAGGCGGGCGGCCAGCCCGCGGTAGGTCTGCGCTTCCAGTTGCCAAAGCACCGGCTGGTCCGGCGCCTGGATCGCCTGGCGGATGACCAGTGCAGGGTCAAAGCCGGCATGGCTTGTGGCAAAAATCACGGCTTCATCGGCATCAATCACCATCACCTCCATGCCATGGTGGCCCACCAGGGAATATGCCAGTTGGTGGGTGAATTCAGTCAGACCCTGCTGGGAGTGCACCCGCAACAGCGCCTGGCGGGTCAGCTCCATCTTGCCCGACAGGACTTCCATGTCGAGGTCTTCAAAGTGCTGCTCCACCGACGAGGCAATGACAAAACCCAGCATCAGCAGCACGCTGGTGGCCGCCAGCACGAACATCAGCGTCAGTCGCTGCGTGAGAGAAATCCGGCTCAACGCGCGCAATCTGGATCTTCCAGCACGTAACCCATGCCACGCACGGTACGGATCAGCTTGGGCTCAAAGGCGTCGTCCACCTTGGCGCGCAGGCGGCGCATGGCGACCTCGATGACGTTGGTGTCACTGTCAAAGTTCATGTCCCACACCTGCGAGGCAATCAGCGAGCGCGGCAGCACCTCGCCCTGGCGCCGCAGCAGCAGCTCCAGCAGGGCAAATTCCTTGGCGGTCAGGTCGATGCGCTGACCCGCGCGGCTGACACGGCGGCGCAGCAGGTCCAGCTCCAGATTGGCCGCGCGCAAAAAGGGGTCCGTCGGTGCTTTGCCTCCACGGCGCAACAGCGTGCGCACGCGTGCCAGCAGTTCGCTAAAGGCAAAGGGCTTGAGCAAATAGTCATCAGCGCCCAACTCCAGTCCCTTGACGCGGTCATCCACCGCATCGCGGGCGGTCAAAAACATGACGGGCATGTCTTTGCCGGCGCGGCGAATGCCGGCCAGCACGCCCCAGCCATCGATGCCGGGCAACATCACATCCAGAATGGCCATATCGTAGTGCTCAGTCAAAGCATGATGGAGTCCGTCGACGCCATCGCGCGCCAGATCCACCGTGAATCCGGCTTCGGTCAGACCTTGTTTCAGGTAGTCCCCGGTTTTGAGTTCGTCCTCGACGATGAGGATTTTCATGACAGTATTTCTTTCTGGATCAAACCATGGCTATTCTGCCCTGATGCGGGCAGATCGCGCCAGCACGGAAAAAATGAGTAGGGGCAGGATCAGCATTTGGAGCACGGGCACCCAACCGATTTCCAGCAGGGGGATCAACGGCATGGCAGCGGTATAAGCCCAGCGCGCCAGCACATGAACGGCCACCCACTCAACCAAAACCCCGATCAACAGACCGGTTGTCACCATGATGGCGTAAGGTTTGAGGCCCGGCCGGGTGAACCAATTGCTGCAGCCCATCACCATGCGCCCGCAGCCGTAGATCAACCCGACCAGGAGACCATCACCCAGGCTGGCCACAAAGCAATGCCACCATGTGGCGGCGCTGTAGTCCATGCCAACGTACAAAAATGCCTGGCCCATTTCCCACGGATAGTTGAACGCCACACTGGTGACGAACAGACGCACGGCCAATGGCATGACGGCTATCGCGGACGTGTCAGGCGTACTGTTGGTAGACAGATGTGCTGCCATCGCGCCGCACCAACAGCACGGCATAAGGGTCTTTGCGCCCCTTGTAGGCAGGGCCATCCATGCCCGGTGAGCCCACTTTCATGCCTGGCAGCGTCAACCCAAGGGCATCAGGCTTCTCACGCAGCAGGCGCTTGATCTCGCGCGCGGGGACATGGCCTTCAACCACGTAACCGGCCACGCGGGCGGTGTGGCACGACCCCAGTTTGGCTGTCAGACCCAATTGGGCGCGCACGCCGTTGTTGCCGGTTTCATGCACCCGCACCGAAAATCCGGAGCGCTCCATTGCGGCAATCCAGTTTTTGCAACAACCGCAACTGGGGTCTTTCCAGACCTCCATATCAATACGTTCAGGCGTCCCTGCCAGCGCAGTCAGTGGCAACATCAGTGCACCCATGAGCCAAAAGCGGCGAGAGGTATTGGCAGGAGCGTGCATGGAATGATTCCTTTGTTTTGCCTGAAAACATAAAAAAGAGTATGTGACCGGCATGGCGACTGAGACATGACCTGTTCATTACTTTTTTGTTATCTGACCTGCGCCGCAGGGTTTGCCAGCTGGGTCATTGCGCCAGATTTTTCCAAGATAACAAACTTGTCACCTACCGGTCAGCTTGATGTCGCTCTGGGCTAACGACACTGCGGGAGTTGATTTCTTTACCGCTTTTTTTGGAGCGCATCCCATCATGCAACGTCGTCATTTCATTCAAGCCGCCAGCGCCGTGCTGGCAGGCACAGCATTTTCAAGTTCCAGCTTCGCCGCCCAGGCCAAACCCACCGTGGAGGTCTGGAAAACCGCTACTTGCGGCTGCTGTCATGACTGGGTGGCCCACATGCAGGCCAATGGCTTTACTGTGGTCACGCACGATGTCAGCGAAGCTGACAAAACGGCCAAACGTGCCAGCGTTGGCATCCCTGCCCAATTGGGTTCCTGCCACACAGCGCTGGTTGAAGGCTATGCGCTGGAAGGCCATGTGCCCGCCAGCGACGTGCGCCGTCTGCTCAAAGAACGCCCCAAAGCAGCGGGCCTGACAGTGCCCGGCATGCCGATTGGCTCACCCGGCATGGATGGCCCGGCCTATGGCGGGCGCAAAGACAAATACGCGAGCTTGCTGGTGCTGCGTGACGGGACTTCCCGCGTATTTCAATCACATTGATTCATTCACCCGACAACACACCCAAAAGAAATGACCGCATGACCATCGCTTCCAAAAGCCTGACCCGACGCCGTACTTTTGTTACCGCCCTGTCCACCCTGCCCTGGTTGAGCAGCGCCGTGGCGCAAGGCATGATGCCTGGCATGAAAGGGATGGGCGACGTGATGTCGGGCATGCCCGGCATGGAGGCCATGCAGGGTGCCGCCACAGCGCTGGCACCCGTGACAGCCATCGCAGCGGGCGCACCGCTGGCCGCTTTGCACAAGCTGGTCAACACCAGCAACAAAACCGGCGTGTTTCGCGCCACCTTGCGCGCCGCACCGGTATCGGTGGCTGTGTTGCAAAACGGCACCCCGACCGAGTTCTGGGCTTATAACGATCAGTTGCCCGGCCCGCTGATAGAGGTCGTGGAAGGTGACACCGTCGAAATTGAATTCATCAACAACCTGCCGCAACCCAGCACCATCCATTGGCATGGCCTGCCGGTACCAGCCGAACAGGACGGCAATCCGCATGACGCGGTGCCTGCGGATGGGCGGCGCCTGTACCGATTCAAGTTGCCGCTGGACTCTGCTGGCACCTATTGGTTCCACCCGCATCCTCACGAGTTGACGGCAGAGCAAGTCTATCGCGGCTTGGCCGGGCTGTTCATCGTGCGCGCCAAAAACGACCCACTCCAAGGCATCCCCGAGCGACACCTGGTGTGCTCTGACCTCAAGCTGGCAGCCGATGGCCGCATCGCCCCGAACGACATGAATGATGAAATGAACGGGCGCGAGGGCCAGTTTGCGCTGGTCAATGCCCAGCGCCAGCCGGTGTTGACTTTTGATGCGGGTGGCCGCGAACGCTGGCGCATCTGGAACGCCAACAGCGCGCGTTACCTGCGCCTGACGCTACCTGGGGCCAGGTTCACGCTGGTAGGCACAGACGGCGGCCTGCTGACGAAACCTGTGACCGGCCTGACCGAATTGTTGATGGTCGCTGCCGAACGCATCGAGGTGATTGTGGAAGCACCCGTCGGTGGCGGCATGGTGGGTCTGGTGACCGCGCCGGTGGAGCGCGGCAAGATGGGCATGGTGCCACCCGAGTTTCCGATCACCCTGCTGCAGGTGGATTTTTCAGCGGTCAAGCCCGACCGGATGGCGAGTTTGCCGAAACTGCCGCCATCCCTGCGCCGCATCCAGCGGCTGGGCCCGGCCGTGGCCAAAAAGCGCGTTGTCTTTTCGGAAGAAATGTCCATGGCGGGCGGCGCGCACAGCATGAAGTTTTTGCTCAACGGTAAAAGTTTTGACATGAAACGCATCGACTTCACCAGCAAAATCAACGAGGTGGAGTTGTGGGAGATTGCCAACGAGTCCGACATGGACCACCCGTTTCACATTCACGGCATCCAGTTCCAGGTGCTTGAGCACGAGCTGGACGGCAAGGTCACGCCTGAGGCACTCTTGGCTTGGCGCGACATGGTCAACACCAAGGCGGGCGAAACGGTGCGCATCAAGCTGGTGCAGCGTCACAAGGGCTTGCGCATGTTCCATTGCCACATCCTTGAGCATGAAGACGCCGGCATGATGGGGCAGGTGCAAGTGGTATAGCGCTTACTTTTGACCAGCACAGGGAACTCCGGAGATCCGGTCGAAGGGCGCAACCGTGTCGCAGCGCACAGGGGGCGTAACGAAACCAGCGTGAATTGGCCATTCAACTGGTTTGGAGACAACCATAAAAACCATTTCTGCTTTGACCACGGGCGCGCTGGCGCTTGCAACCACCCCTGTCGCGTTCTCGCAAGACGGGTCCATGATGGGGGGTGGCATGTGGAGCACCGGCTGGATGGGAGGCTATGGCGGCGGGTCCATGATTTTGCTGTTGATCGTCGTCATCGCACTGGTCGTCTGACTTATCAAGCGGGGCGGTAGGTGAATCCCCCAGAACCTCAAGCCAACGGCAGCATCAGCGCGCCCAAGAGCCAAAAGCGGCGGCTTGTCAATGTACTTTTCCGCATGGTTTACATCCTTCGTCTTGGTTGAAACAATGGGTGGAGTGTTGGGCCGAGGGGTAATCCGCGGCATGACCGCAACATTACTTTTTTGTAATTTGCGCGACATCGGGCTGATACGAAGCCGCCAGCAAAATAAGCTTTGTTTGATCTATATCAAAAGGAAGCGACGAGTGACTCTCAAATTCAAATTGCGAAACCTGTGGCCGTTCATCACCTTGGGCCTGCTGTCGATGCCTTTGGCCTTGGCTGCGCAAACCACAGCCCCCGGCACAGAGACCGACTGGCGACGCGCCAACGAGGCGGTGGGGCAGCTTAAACGCGGCCACGCGGACGCGCTTAAGTGGGAGCAGGCGAATATGCCAGCAGAGGCAACGCCGGGCTCGGAGCCGTCAGGCCTCAAACTGCTCACGGTGGACGACGTGACGCGGCAGGCCTGGCGCAACCATCGCGATCTGGCGCGTCCGCTGGCGCGCCTTGGCACGGCCAACGTGGCACTGGTGGCTGCCGGTCGCTGGACCGAAATTGACCCTGTCCTGCAGCGCAAGGTGGGCGACATGGATGAGGTTTTGCACGTGGCGGTCCAAGCCAGAAAGGCCTGGCTTCAAGCGCTTGCCGCACGCCAGTCCCTGGCACATCACCAGGCCATCGTGATTGCTGCTGACGCAGCAAGTGAGCTGGGACAGCGCATGGTGAACGTGGGCAACTGGAGCGCGTTGCAACAAGCCCGTGTGCAGCTGGTGCAATCATCGGCGCAGATGAACCTGGCGCGCGCGCAATACGGCGCCACGCAGGCCCAGGCCACTTTGATCAAAACCCTTGGCTTGACCGGCAAAGTCGCCAGCGTGACGCTGCCCGAAGCCCTGCCTGAACTGCCCGCACGATTTGTTCCACCTGAGACATGGCAGCAAAAGGCGCTGACGATTCAGGCGCAACTGCCAGAGTCTGAAGGCCTGCGCAACCAGGCCAACTTCCACCTGGCGCTGGCGTCTTACCAGGCCAGCCACGCGCTGACCAAAGGCACACACGATGCACTGAAGACGCAGGAATTCATCAGCGAGGAAACGGTGTTGCGCTACAACGGCATGTTGAGCAGTGTGTGGGATGTGCTCGATGCATCGCGCAACCAGTCCCAGGCAGCCATTGACGCCATCGCAGCGCAGCGTGACTTCTGGATCGCCGAGGCCGACCTGCAGTGGGTGCTGCAAGGCGGCGCACCCGACAGTTTTGTAGCACTGGGCGGTGGCGGTGAGGCCGCTGCCCCCGCCGGGCACTGACAGGAACGAAAAAAATGCAACTCAACTCACGACGACAATTTTTTGCCGGTGCCGCAGCTTCGGTGGCTGGCCTGGCCGTGGCGCGCTCGGCGCTCGCGGGCTTGCCCGAGCCGGTCATCCAGACCTCGGTGACCACCGCGCCGCCGCTGGTCCCCAGCACGGGCCGGCCCTACAACCCGGTGGTCACCCTCAACGGCTGGACCCTGCCCTGGCGCATGAACAACGGCGTCAAGGAATTTCACCTGGTGGCCGAACCGGTGGTGCGCGAGGTGTCCCCGGGTTTCAAGGTCAACATGTGGGGCTACAACGGCCAAAGCCCGGGCCCGACCATCGAGGTGGTCGAAGGGGACCGCGTGCGCATTTTTGTCACCAACAAATTGCCCGAGCACACCACCATCCACTGGCACGGCCAGCGCCTGCCCAATGGCATGGACGGTGTCGGCGGGCTAACCCAGCGCGCCATTCCCGTGGGCAAGACCTTTGTCTACGAATTCGAGGCGCGCCGCCCCGGCACTTTCATGTACCACCCGCACGCCGATGAAATGGTGCAAATGGCCATGGGCATGATGGGCATGTGGGTGACCCACCCCAAAACCAGCCACCCGCACATCAGCGAGGTGGACCGGGATTTCTGCTTTTTGCTCAACGCCTTTGACGTCGAGCCCGGCAGCAAAACACCCAAGATCAACA
>JAABQI010000276.1 GCA_011391545.1 Rhodoferax sp. | reverse complement strand
CGCGGTCTTGACACCGTTGACCACAATGGTGTGCCCGGCGTTGTGGCCACCCTGAAAGCGCACCACGCCCTGGGCGCTCTCGGTCATCCAGTCGACCAGCTTGCCTTTGCCTTCATCGCCCCATTGGGTGCCGACGACGACCACGTTACGTCCTTTGATAGCTGTCATTTTTGCTTCGCTTTTCTGTTTCAATTCACCGCTTGAACAACCCATTGCCCGGCGGCTTCGATGAGCTCGCGGTCACAATGGAACTCATCAACTTCGCTTTCATGGCCCGGCAGGACGCACACCACGATCTCGCCGCGCGCGCGCAATGCGGCTATGGACGCATTCAGTCTGGCGTCATCGCGCCATGGCGCGCGAATGGCGGCCTGCAAGGCACGCGGCGCAACCGCCGCCACCAGTGCTTTCAAATCCAGGCTGAAACCTGCCGCGGGACGGTTGCGGCCAAACACGGCGCCCACCTCGTCGTAACGGCCACCGCGCACCAGTGCGCTGCTGGCACCGGGTGCATAAATGGCAAAACGCGCGCCGGTGTAGTACGCGTAGCCGCGCAAATCTGCCAGATCAAAGGTGACGCTGGCCGCCGGAAAGTGCTGCGCCAATTGTTTCAGGCCCTGCAGCGCGACACGCACCGCGGGCAATGGCGGCAAGGCTTTTTCGGCCTCGGCCAGCACGCCCTCATCGCCATACAGTTGCACCAGCGCCAGCAAGCCCTGGCGCACGGGGTCTGGCAAATCACGGGCCAGGGCGTTGAGCTCGGCGCTGTCCTTGGCCGCCAGTGCCGCGTGCAAGGCGGCCAGCCGCGTGGCGCTCAGCGGCACATCGGCGAGCAGCGCCTTGATCAGCCTGGCGTCGGCCAGATCAATGCTGGGGGACTGCACCCGGGCCGCCTTGAGGCAGTCAAAGGCCAGCGTCAGGATTTCGATGTCGGCCTCCAGCCCGGCATGGCCGTAGATTTCGGCGCCCAGTTGCAGCGGTTCACGCGTGGCATGGGGCGCACCCGAGCGGGTGTGCAGCACAGGGCCGCAATAGCACAGGCGGGTGACGCCGGCGCGGTTGAGCAGATGGGCGTCGATGCGGGCCACTTGCGGGGTGCAGTCAGCGCGCAGGCCCATCATGCGGCCGGAAAGCTGGTCCACCAGCTTGAAGGTTTGCAGGTCGAGCGCCTCGCCGGCACCGGTGAGCAGCGATTCGAGGTGTTCGAGCAGAGGTGGCATGACCAGCTCGTAACCATAGCTACGGGCGGTGTCGAGCAAGTCGCGGCGAAGTTCTTCGATGTGGCGGGCCTCGGAAGGCAGGACATCGGCAATGTGATCCGGCAGAACCCAGGCGGACATGTGATGGATGGAGACTGTTAAAGACGCGATTTTACCGGGCAAAAGTCCGGTATTGGACTACGTCAGCCACCAAATCAGCGCCACACCGAGCAGCAGGCTGCACAAACCAAAAAACCGCAGCTGTCCGTCGCTGAGTTTCAGAATCTGCACAAAGGTTTGGCGCCAGGTGCCAGGTGACACGAAGGGCATGAAGCCCTCGATCACCAGCACCAGCGCCATGGCCAGCCAAAAGGTGGTGCTGTCCAAACCAGCCGCCGGCTCTATTTTTTGGGGCTAGCGGTCACGCCACCGCGCATGGACTTGAAAAATTCAGAGCTCGACGGGTCCAGCACCATGACGTCGTTTTTACTGGAAAACGACGATTTGTAGGCATCCAGGCTTCGGTAGAACTGGGCAAACTGGGGATCGCGGCCAAAGGCTTCGGCGTACAGGCGCGCTGCCTCGGCATCGCCCTCGCCCTTGAACTTCTGCGCGTCGCGGTAGGCGTTTGAAACCGTGACCTCGCGCTGCCGGTCGGCATCGGCACGGATTTTTTCGCCTTCGGCAAAACCGGTGGAGCGCAGCTCGTTGGCAACCCGCTTGCGTTCGGCTTCCATACGACGGTAAACCGACTCGGTGATGGCATCCACGTAATCGACCCGGGTGATGCGCACATCGATCACGTCGACACCCCAGGGCTTGGCGCCGCGCACCTGGCTCAGGACCTCGGCCTTGACGTCATTCATGACCTCTTCGCGCTTGGCCGACAACAGCTCTTTCACGGTGCGCTTGTTGACCTCCTCCTGGAAGGCATTGCGCACCACCCGGTTGAGCTGGCTGGCGCCGGCCGCCTCGGTGGTGCCGACGTTGCGGATGTACTCGGTGGGCTCGGAGATGCGCCAGCGCACGTACCAGTCAATGACGACCCGCTGCTTCTCGGCGGTCAGCACCGGCTCGTTGTCGGTGCTGTCGAGCGTGAGCAGGCGCTTGTCGATGTAGGAGACGTTTTGAAACGGCGGCGGCAGTTTGAAGTTGAGCCCTGGCTCGGTGATCACTTCTTTGATCTGGCCCAGGGCGAGCACCACGCCGAACTGGCGCTGGTCGACCACAAAGAGCATCGAGCTGACAATGGCCAGCGCAAAAATGATGCTTGAAAAAATAAATCCTAAGCGGTTCATGCCTGGCTCCTAACGGGTTTCACGGGAACGGTCGCGTGTCGCATCGCGGGCACGCGCATCCGATATGGCAGCAGCGGCATTGGCTGCACTGGGCGAGTTCGCCACAGGCACGGCAGAGGTGCCTTCGGGTGCCTGGGCTGTCATCTGCATGAGCTTGTCAAGCGGCAAATACAACAGGTTCGAGCCCTGCTTGGAATCGACCATGATTTTGGTCACGCTGCCGTAAATTTGCTGCATGGCATCGATGTACATGCGGTCACGCGTGACCTGGGGCGCTTTCTGGTACTCGGTCAACACCGATTTGAAGCGCTGCGAATCGCCTTGGGCCTGCGCCACGATGCGCGACTTGTAGGCATCGGCCTCTTCCTTCAGGCGCGAAGCCGCACCCACGGCGCGCGGAATAACGTCGTTGGCATAGGCCTGGGCTTCGTTCTTGGCGCGCTCTCGCTCCTGGCCGGCCTTGAGCACATCGTCAAAAGCTGCCTGCACCTGCTCGGGCGGACGCACGCCGCCTTGCTGCAGGTTGATGCCGACCACTTCAATACCGACTTTGTAGCGGTCCAGAATGGTTTGCATCATTTCGCGCACGCGCGGCGCGATCTGGTCGCGTTCTTCGGACAGCGCACTGTCCATCTTCATCTTGCCGACCACTTCGCGCACCGCCGTCTCAGCGGCCTGCACCACGGCGTCAGCCGGGTTCTTGCTTTCGAACAAAAAGGCGCGCGCATCATTGAGCCGGTATTGCACGGCAAACTTGATCTCGACAATGTTTTCGTCTTCGGTCAGCATGGCGGACTCGCGCAAGCCGGTGGCCTTGATGACCACGTCGCGCCCGACATCGACCGAGCGGATCTGGGTGACAAAAACCACCTCGTGGCGCTGGATCGGGTAAGGCAGGCGCCAGTTGAAACCGGCCCCCACGGTAGAGTTGTATTTGCCAAACTGGGTGATCACGGCCTGCTGACCTTCCTGCACGATGAAGAAGCCAGTGCCAAGCCAGATCAGCACCGCGACCGCGGCCACCAGCCCCATGCCGATACCGGCACTTTTCATGTCGGGCTGAAAACTGCCGCCGCCACCCGAACCGCCGCCGCCACCGCCACCGCGAATGGGCGTGGCGCCGCGGCCACCGCCCTTGACGTTGCCGAACAGTCCGCCCAGCTTGCGGTTGAAGTCGCGCCACAATTCGTCAAGATCAGGCGGACCCTGGTTGGCCCCGCGCCTGGGGCCCTGCGGGGTCTGGTTCGGTGGCGTGTTGTCGTCAGGCGTCTGCTGCGGCGGCTCGTTGCCCTGCGCATCAGGGGCACCGGGCTTGTCGTCCGAGCGCCCCCAGCGTGGATCATTCAGATTGAACATGCCCCGCAGCCGGGAGGGCAATAAAGCCGGGCCAAAAGTCGGTCGTTGAAATTTCATCGGATCACTCATCTTTGTTTTGACGCCATTGTGCCGAAACTGGCGTCAGCCTCATGAACAGCATGGAAATCTGGCAATGCGGGCGCCGCTGAAGCGCCCTGAATTTTCTCCACCAGCAGCTGACGCAACAAAGGCAAACCGTCGCCGGTCTGCGCGCTCAAAAAGACGCGCGGCGTGGCCACCCCTGCCAGATCGTAGAGGTCCTGCAGCACCGTGGGGCGCAGGGCGGGATCGATCTGATCGAGTTTGTTGAAAATCAGCACCTGCGGAATGTCGGCAGCGCCGATTTCGGACAGCACGCGTTGCACCTCGGCGATCTGCTCGACATGGTTAGGGCTGGAAAAATCGACCACATGCAGCAGCAGGTCGGCATCCACGGCTTCCTGCAAAGTGGCCTGAAACGCGCTGACCAGACCGTGCGGCAGGTCGCGAATGAACCCGACCGTGTCCGATAACGACACCACGCGCCCCAACTCGCCCAGGTACAACTGCCGGGTGGTGGTGTCAAGCGTGGCAAACAACTGATCGGCCGCATAGACACGCGCCTTGACCAGGGCATTGAAGAGCGTGGACTTGCCGGCGTTGGTGTAGCCCACCAGGGAGATGTTGAAGGCATCGCGCCGGGAACGCTGGCGGCGCTGGGTGGTGCGCTGGCGCTTGACCTTGACCAGCCGCTCCTTGATGCGCTTGATGTTGTCGCTGATCATGCGCCGGTCGAGCTCGATCTGCGATTCACCCGGACCGCCACGCATGCCGATACCGCCACTTTGACGCTCCAGGTGCGACCAGCGCCGCACCAGGCGGGTGCTCAGGTACTGCAAGCGGGCCAGCTCGACCTGCAGCTTGCCTTCGTGGCTGCGCGCGCGCTGGGCAAA
The DNA here is from genome assembly GCA_011391545.1 of Rhodoferax sp. Lineage (GTDB taxonomy): Bacteria > Pseudomonadota > Gammaproteobacteria > Burkholderiales > Burkholderiaceae_C > Rhodoferax. The sequence goes on along the minus strand of JAABQI010000276.1, from coordinate 8,949 downwards.
AATCTGCAGGATCAACAGGGTGCGGTCATTCACCGGCAACTCCAGGTGACGCTCCAGGTTGCGCTGTTGAGCCGGACTCAGGCTTTGGTCGAAAAGAATCTCCTGCACGCCGAGCTGGATGGCGAGCTGCTTGATCTCATCGGCCTTGCCGCTGCCGATGAACAGGGCGGCATCAGGCGCCTTGCGCTTGCAGGTCAGGCGCGCAACCGGAGTGAGCCCGGCCGTCTGTGCCAGCAGCCCCAGCTCTTCGAGTTCGGCATCAAAAAAGGGAAGACCCAAATCGACCCCCACCAGCAAAGCGGGGGCGATGGGGCGCTCAGGCTGCTGCAGGCTGTTCACCCTCAGCGACTGAGAAATTGACGGCACGTCCGGGGACGATGGTCGAAATGGCGTGCTTGTACACCATTTGGGTCACGGTGTTGCGCAACAGCACCACATACTGATCGAACGACTCAATCTGACCTTGAAGCTTGATGCCATTGACCAAATAAATTGACACGGGCACATGCTCCCGACGCAAAGTGTTCAGAAATGGATCTTGCAAGAGTTGGCCTTTGTTATTCACGATATTCTCCGTGTTCGGAAATTTAAGAAGGAGTGACGATACCACAGTGACATCCGTAATCCTGACGGCAAACGCCTAAATCCTCAAGAAACAGGCTGACGCCAAAATCAGACGCGGATCACGCCGCCTTGTCTGCAAAAGGGTTGCTCGATGTCTTCAACTCGATGCGCAAGGGCGTGCCCACCAGATCGAAGGCCTGACGGAAACGCCCTTCCAGAAAACGCTTGTAGGCGTCTGTCACATGCTCCAGCGAATTGCCGTGGATGATGATGACGGGCGGATTCATGCCGCCTTGGTGGGCATAGCGCAACTTAGGCCGGAACATGCCGGCACGCTTGGGACTCTGGAACTGCACCGCTTCGAGCAACAGCCGCGTCAGCACCGGGGTTGACATCTTGCAGTTGGCCGCCTTGTAGGCCTGCGCAATGGAAGTCCACAAAGGCCCCAGACCCTGGCGTTTTTGGGCCGAGATGAAGTGCAGATTGGCAAACTTCAAGAAAGGCAGGCGGGTCTCGACAGAGCGCTTGACCAGTTCGCGCTGGTACTCATCCACCGCATCCCATTTGTTGACGGCCAGCACCACAGCCCGGCCATTCTCCAGAATGTAGCCGGCAATGTGGGCGTCCTGGTCGGTCACGCCCTGAGTGGCGTCGATCAGCAGCAGCACCACATGGGCGGACTCGATGGCTTGCAGGGTCTTGACCACCGAAAACTTCTCGATGGCCTCGAACACCTTGCCGCGACGGCGCAATCCCGCCGTGTCGATCAGCTCGAACTTTTGACCGTTGCGCTCGAACGGCACCGAAATCGCATCCCGCGTGGTGCCGGGCAGGTCAAACGCCACCAGGCGTTCTTCGCCCAGCCAGACATTGATCAGGGTGGATTTACCGACATTCGGCCGGCCCGCGACCGCCAGCTTGATGACGCCCGGTTGTTCTGCTTCTTCGGCCTCTTCTTCGCTGGAATGGCTCGTTTGCAGGGCCAGTTCGAGCAGGGTGTGGATGCCCTGATTATGGGCAGCCGACACCGCATGCACCTCACCCAGCCCCAGTTCATAGAATTCGACCAACTGGCTGCCCGCGAGCAGGCCTTCGGCCTTGTTGGCGACCAGCAAACAGGGTTTTCCCAGACGCCGCAGGTAGTTGGCAATGTCGTGATCCTGCGCCGATACACCGGCACGGGCGTCGACCAGAAAAATTACCACATCGGCCTCGGCCACCGCCTGGCGCGTTTGCTTGGCCATTTCCTTGTAAATGCCGGCACTGGCATCGGGCTCGAAGCCGCCGGTGTCGATCACGATGTACTCGTGCTTGCCCAGCTTGCCGTTGCCGTAATGGCGGTCACGTGTCAGACCCGCATAATCTGCGACGATGGCGTCGCGCGATCTGGTCAGTCGGTTGAACAACGTCGATTTGCCGACGTTGGGGCGCCCGACCAATGCCAATACAGGTTTCATGCGGTGATATCCGAAAAAATATGCGTGTTATTCAGGCCGGAAACCGTAAACACCGCCGTTGCGCGTCACCACCACCAGGGTGTCGGCGGCGACCACCGGCGTGACGGCAATGGCCGAGCCATCGGTTGACAGACGGGTCAGCGCGGTGCCGTCGGTGCGTGACAGGAAGTGCACCAGGCCGGTGGCATCACCCACCACAACCGAGCGCCCCAACACCAGCGGCGCGCTCAAGCCACGGTAGCGCAGACGCTCTGACGTCCAGACCGGTTCGCCATCCGCGAGGCGCCAGGCCAGTAAAGTGCCATCACCCTCGACACCGTACACCTGGGCCTCGTCTCCGTGCAAACCCACGGCGCCAGCCGCCGTGCGCTTCCAGATGACTGAACCGCGCAGCGTGTCGATACAACCCACGGCGCTCTGGAAAGCGCGCGCACACACCTCGTTGCCCTGACGGCTGACGCCGCCCACCAGGTCCACCAGGCGTTCAATGTCATTGGTGCCGCGCGGCGAAGCCAGTGCCGCATCCCAGACCACATTGCCGTTGAGCGGGTTCATGCCGACCAGATGACCCGCCAGTCCGGCCACCAGGGTATTGCCCATCGGCATCAGGATGCCTGCCTGGCGCAACACCAGCGCCTCGCCCGGGCGCTGCTGTTGCCAGAGCTTGCGCCCGGTTCTGGCATCGAAGGCCGCCACACCGCGATCGGCACCGAGCACAAAGACGCGTTCGCCGGCCACCAGCGGGGCGGTGAAGACCTGCGCCGGCAGGCGCGCGCGCCAAAGCACCTGGCCGGCCTCCAGCACCACCAGCTCATTGGCGCGCGTGACCACGGCGGCAAAGCGGCCGTCACTGCCCACACCGGCCGAGATCGGCGCACCCACCTCGGCGCGCCACAGCGCCGCACCGGTGCGCGCATCGAGCGACTGCACCACGCCATCAGCGCCGGCGAGCGTCACCGCCGAGCCGTCCACCTTGACCTGGAGAGGAAAATCAACGGGCGCGATTTTGCTGTTCCAGGCCGTGCCCACGCCAAGCAGCGCCGGGTTGGCGCCCAAATCGGCCGGCTTGAGTTGAACCGGCCCACTGCCACAGGCCGCCAACGCTGCCACCAGACCCGTCAACAGGAGGCGACGAAACGAATCGGCTGAAAAAACATTTGCCATGATGAATTACTTTCCGGCCGCAGAGGCCACTTTGTCTTGAGGCCCGGCATCAACGCCCAAGGCGTTGAGCTTGACCTCGACCAGACGACGGTAATCGGTGCGCGGATCAAACAGACGATAGGCCTTTTCGTATTCGGCCACCGCCTTGGCCTTGTCACCTTGCAAGACAAAGACATCGCCCTTGCGATCGGCCGCCAGCGCCTCGAAACTGGCGGGATAAGCGCTGTTCAACAGGCCCAGGGCTTCCTCGTAATTCTTGCTCTCCATGGCAATGGCAGCCAGGCGCAAGCGCGCCAGCGCCTGATAGCCGGGGTCAGAAGACTTCTCTGCCACCCAGACAAGCGCCGCCTTGGCGGCATCGGGCTTGTCCAGACTGATGTACTGCCTAGCCACCATCAAGCCGGCTTGCTGGGCATAGGCTGTGCCCGCAAACTTGTCTTTCATGTCGCCGAACACACGGTCCATGCGCGCCGCGTCTGCCGCCTGCACGGCACGGTCCACCTCATCAAACAATGCGGCCGCCTGCTGGGCCTGGCTGCGCTGCCAATAATTGTAAAAATTCCAGCTGGCAAAGCTGCCCAGAACAACAATGATCAGCCAGGTGATGGCGTTGCCGTATTGCTTCCAGAAATGCTTGATCTGGTCCAGTTGTTCTTGTTCTTCAAGGTCTAATTGTTTGGCCATGGGGGGTTCCGGTTAAGCGGCTGATTGTAGGGTGGCCGCCCAGTTGGCCACATCGGCAAGCGAATGCACTTGCTGGGCGGCGCTGGCGTCGCGCAGGGGTTTGACCGTAACTTGGCGGGCCTGAATTTCATCCGGGCCAAAAATCAGGGCAAAGCGGGCGCCGCTGGCGTCGGCGCGCTTGAACTGGCTCTTCATGCTGCCCATGGCGGCGCCGCTGCCGGCATGCATTTGCACGCTGGTACCTGCCGCGCGCAAGGCCTGCAGGGCTGACAACACCAGTGGCATGGCCGAGGCATCTGTCACGATGGCATAGGCATCCAGCGGTGGACTCACATCGGGCAGGCCCGCGCCCCTGGCCAGGGCCAGCACGCGGTCAACGCCCAGCGCCCAGCCCACGGCGGGTGCCGGCTTGCCACCCAACTGCTCAAACAGATAGTCATAACGCCCGCCGGCACAGACCGTGCCCTGCGCGCCCAGGCGGTCGGTGACGAACTCGAACACCGTCAGGTTGTAATAGTCCATGCCGCGCACCAGCCGCGGGTTGACGCTGTAGGCCACGCCATTGGCCTGCAGAATATCGGTCAGGGCCTTGAAATGCGCCAGCGAATCAGGCCCCAAAAAGTCGAGCAATTTGGGCGCGCTTTCAACCAGCGCCTGCATGTGCGGGTTTTTGGTATCGAGGATGCGCAACGGGTTGCTGTACAGGCGGCGTTTGGCGTCTTCATCGAGCTGCCCGGCGTGGTGTTCAAAGTGGGCAATGAGCGCCTTGCGGTGCTCAAGGCGCTCCTGTGGCTGCCCCAGGCTGTTGATTTCCAGGCGCACATCGGTGAGGCCAATTTCCTGCCACAGGGCATGCGCCATCAGAATCAGCTCGGCATCGACTTCCGCGCCAGCAAAGCCCAGTGCCTCGGCGCCGATCTGGTCAAACTGGCGGTAGCGCCCCTTTTGCGGTCGTTCATGGCGAAACATCGGCCCCATGTAATACAGGCGCTTGCCGCCGTCGTACAGCAGGTTGTGTTCCAGCGCCGCGCGCACCACGCCGGCGGTGGCCTCGGGGCGCAGCGTAAGCGGGTCGCCATTGAGCCGGTCCTCAAAACAGTACATTTCCTTCTCGACAATGTCGGTCACCTCACCGAGCCCGCGGATGAACAGGGGCGTGCGCTCGACGATGGGCGTGCGGATGTTGCGGTAGGCGTAACGCGCCATCAGGGCGCGCACCTTGACTTCGAGCCACTCGACTGCGGCCGAGTCGGGCGGCAGGACGTCGTTCATGCCTTTGACGGCGGTGAGTTTTTCTATCTTGGATTGGACAGGTTCAGTCATGACACTTCAAATCAGAGCGATGCTGCAGCTTGCACGCCAAAGCGTTTCTTCACGTAGTCTTCCACAATCGCCTGGAACTCCTGGGCTATATGCTCACCGCGCAGGGTCATGCGCTTTTCGCCGTCGATGAACACCGGGGCAGCAGGCGCCTCACCGGTGCCGGGCAGGCTGATGCCGATGTCGGCCTGCTTGCTTTCGCCGGGGCCATTGACGATGCAGCCCATCACCGCCACTTTCATTTTTTCGACGCCCGGATACTGGCTGCGCCAGACCGGCATCTGGGCGCGCAGGAAGGTTTCAATCTGCTGCGTGAGCTCCTGGAAGGTGGTGCTGGTGGTGCGGCCGCATCCCGGGCAGGCGGTCACGCTGGGCACAAAGGAGCGCAACTCCAGCGACTGCAAAATCTCGGAAGCAATCACCACTTCCTGGGTGCGCGACTCACCCGGTTGCGGCGTCAGCGAGACGCGGATGGTGTCGCCAATGCCTTCCTGCAGCAGGATCGACAGGGCCGCAGTCGATGCCACCGCTCCTTTGGTGCCCATGCCGGCTTCGGTCAACCCCAGGTGCAGCGCGTAATTGCTGCGCCGGGCCAATTCACGGTAGACCGAAATCAGGTCCTGCACGCCGCTGACCTTGCACGACAGAATGATCTGGTTCGGGTCCAGCCCCAGGCTCACCGCCTGCTGCGCGGAGTCCAGCGCCGAGGTGATCAGGGCCTCGTACATCACCGGCTTGGCGCCCCAGGGCGGGTTGCGACGGCTGTTCTGGTCCATCAGATCTGCCAGCAATTCCTGGTCCAGGCTGCCCCAGTTGACACCAATGCGCACCGCCTTGTTCCAGCGTATCGCCGCTTCGATCATGATGCCGAATTGGCGGTCGTGCTTGTCGCCCTTGCCCACGTTGCCGGGGTTGATGCGGTACTTGGACAGCGCCTGGGCGCACTCGGGGTAATCGGTCAGCAGACGGTGGCCGTTGTAATGGAAGTCACCAATCAGTGGCACGTCGATGCCCATGCGGTCGAGTTGCTCACGAATGGGTGCCACCGCTTTCGCGGCCTCGGGCGTGTTCACCGTCAGGCGCACCAGTTCCGAGCCGGCCAGGGCCAGTTCCTTGACCTGGATCGCGGTGCCGATCACGTCGGCGGTGTCAGTATTGGTCATGGACTGCACCCGCACCGGCGCATCGCCACCCACGGTCACGGTGTGCTTGCCCCAGACAATCCGGGCCTGGCGTGAGTTGCGCGGCGCCGCAGTGGACATGGGAATGGGCAGACTTTCTTGCATTATTTCACCTCGAATCGGGCCACGTTGTCCTTGGTCATGCCGGTCACATCCAGACGCTGACCGCGCACGATCACCTCCACCTCATCAGCACGCCCCAGCACCACTGACAGGGGCAAGACACCGGCAAGCCGAATCTGCTCATCGGGTGCCAGGGTTTTGCGCAGTTGCAGCACGCCCCTGGCGTCAGTGACCTCGACCCAGGAACTGCCGCGCGATTGCAGCATCAAGCTTTCAGCGCCCGCATCCGGGGTGACTGCAGCGCTTGAAACGGCCTCTTGAACCATGGGGGCCGGATCCTGGGAAACGGTCGAAAGCGTTCCCTCCACGACATAACTTGCGCTCGGTTCAGGCGTCGTCGAAGTGATTGCCTGACTGGTCTGGGTATCAGGGATGAGCACAACCTGCCTGGTCACACCATCAGGACTCTGGAATTGGGGCCATAAGAGAATCGCAACAATCCCCAGCACCAGCAGGCCAACGCCGACACCCAGTGGGCTGGTCAGCCTGCTTTTGAATTGCTGACCCAGGGCAAATTGACCTGTTTTAAAGGGCGTGTTCAGGTGCGATGCGCTCGTCTTGACGCGGGGTTGTTCCGACTGCGGCAAGGCTGCCATCACGGCTGCCGGATCGATTTTGAGCACCCGACAGACGCTGGCGGCCAGGGCACGCGCGAAAACCATGTCCAATAATTCGTCAAAGCGATCTTCTTCCAGGGCTTCGAGCTTGCGCACGGGCACTTTCAGCATGACCGCCAAGGCGCCGATGTGCAAGCCCTGCGCCTCGCGAGCGGCTTTTAACAAGGCACCCGCTGAAGTGCTGCTGGATGTCAGCTCGACCGCGGGCTGCGGCTGACCACTCTGGCTCGGCTCACTCATCAAATGCACCTCGCCGGTAAGCGTCCGCTTCCCTGGACTGCGGAAAGCGCTTTTCCAGCTGACTGGCCAGTTGCAGCAGCGCGACCCGGTCGGCCATCCGATTTTCAACCTTGATGCCGAGCCAAAGCGACTCGGCGTTGGCCCAATCGCTGTTGTTGATGCGCCGGATATAAAACTGGGCCCTGGCAAAATCGGCATTCTGGTACAGCAAATTGGCCAGGTTGTAGCCGGTGACAGGATTGGCCGCATCGAGCTCGTACGATTTGAGCAGGCTCTGCTCGGCTTCACGCCGCTGTCCCGCCCTGATCTGGCACAGTCCCTGGGCCATGTAGGTTTTAGCGCGTTCGCCATAAGCCGGGTCTGCCAATGCCCTGGAAAAATCAGCCAGGGCCTCGGGGTAACGTGCCTGCTGGCACCGCAACCACCCCAGATTGTGCAAAATGTTGGCGTTGCCTGGACGTATAGAGAGCGCTTTCATGAAGCTGTCCTGTGCAAGCGAAAATTCATTGAGACGCATGTAAATCAGCCCGCGCAAACTGTAGGCATCGGCAAAATCGGGATCGGCGGCCAGCGCCAGCTTGACTTCGTCGAGCGCAATCGTGGTTTTGCCCTGCTCCAGATAGCCCATCGCCAATTCCACCCGGATGCGCGCTCTTTTCCTGTCGCTGGATTCGTCCGAATCCGTCACAAGATCCGTGCGGCCGCTCGCGCCCGACCCCGAAGAACTGGCGCAGCCCGTCACAAGGACACCGCCGAGCAAAGTCATGGCCAGCAGCAACACCCCCCAGCCACGTTGAAAAAAAATCACTGTCGGGCTCATGCTGAAACTCCTGTGTCGGTGTTGGCCGAAGCCTGCGGGGAATGCGGCCGCAACGTTCTGTTGCGTTCCATCCGGACCATCACCCGGGTGCGGTCTTTCACATCGCCGGCCAGCTGGCCGCAGGCCGCATCGATGTCGTCACCGCGGGTTTTGCGAACGGTGGTGGTGATGCCAGCGTCATTCAGGATTCTGGCAAAGGCCTGCACACGTTCGGGTTTAGAGCGCAACAGGCCGGAGGCCGGAAAGGGATTGAACGGAATCAAGTTGAATTTGCACCAGGCCCCCGGGTGGGCCTTGACCCGCTCGACCAGCTGTCGGGCGCAGGCATCGGTGTCGTTGACGCCATCGAGCATGCAATACTCAAAAGTGATGAAATCGCGCGGCGCAAAAGCCAGATAACGCTGGCAAGCGGCAACCAGTTGGGCCAGCGGATACTTCAGGTTCAGCGGCACCAGGGTGTCGCGCAGCGCATCGTTGGGCGCGTGCAGGGACACTGCCAGCGCCACCGGGCAGTCATGCGCCAGCCGGTCGATCATGGGCACAATCCCCGAGGTTGACACCGTGACCCTGCGCCTTGAGAGGCCGTAGCCATGGTCATCGAGCATCACCTTCAGCGCGGGGACCAGTTCACCATAATTCTGCAGCGGCTCGCCCATGCCCATCATGACCACATTGGAGATGACGCGCTCATCGCGCTGCAAGTGCTTGCGCAAAAAGTGCTCGGCAAACCAGAGCTGCGCCACGATTTCACCGGTGGTGAGGTTGCGGCTGAAGCCCTG
>JAABQI010000275.1 GCA_011391545.1 Rhodoferax sp. | reverse complement strand
TGCTTTACACCTTTTGAAACTGACCATGTCTGCGCACAGCGGTTTTAAAAAACAACGGGTGGCGATTCTGGGTTCGACCGGGTCGATCGGCGTCAGCACGCTTGAAGTGCTGGCACTGCACCCCGATCGCTTTGAGGTATTCGCCCTGACTGCCGCCACCCAGGTTGACAAATTGCTGCAGCAATGTGTGCAGTTCCGGCCCGCCTTCGCGGTGATGGCCAGCAGCGAGCACGGCCAGGAACTGGCGCGCCAATGCCGTGCGCTGAACTTGCCGACCCGGGTGTTGTGCGGCTCCGCCGAGATCACCGAGATGGCCCGGCATGAGCAGGTCGACGTGGTGATGGCAGCCATTGTGGGCGCCGCAGGGCTGGCCTCTTGCCTGGCTGCGGCACGCGCCGGCAAGCGCTTGTTGCTGGCCAACAAGGAAGCCCTGGTGGTCGGTGGCGACTACTTTTTGCAGGCCGTCGCGGCGGGCGGCGCCAAGCTCTTGCCCATCGACAGCGAACACTCCGCAGTTTTCCAGTCCCTGCCCGAGGACCAGGCCAGTTGGGCTGCGCAGATCGACAAAATCATCCTGACCGCCTCGGGTGGGCCGTTTCGCCAGCGCGACCCGGCCAGCTTTGCCGACATCACGCCCGACCAGGCCTGCGCTCACCCCAACTGGGTCATGGGGCGCAAAATTTCGGTCGATTCGGCCACAATGATGAACAAGGCGCTGGAGGTGATCGAGGCGCACTACCTGTTTGGCGTCGCCCCAAGGCAAATCGAGGTGGTGATCCATCCGCAAAGCGTCATCCACTCCATGGTCCAGTACTTCGACCATTCGGTCATCGCACAGCTTGGCACGCCCGACATGAAGGTGCCCATCGCCTATGGCCTGTCCTGGCCTCAGCGCATGGCCTCGGGCGCCAGTGCGCTTGATTTCAGGGCCATGGCCGGGTTGACCTTCGAGTCGCTCGATGACAACGGCCACGGCCAGCGTTTTCCGGGCCTGGCGCTGGCCTGGTCGGTGTTGGCTGCGCCAGCGGGAACCACGGCGGTGCTCAATGCCGCCAACGAGGTGGCGGTGGCGGCTTTTCTGGCCAGCCAGATCCGTTTTGACCAGATGCACGCCGTCAATCTGGAAACTCTGAGCAGTGTGCAGCCTGCGGCGCCAGGGTCGCTGGAAGACCTGCTTGAACTCGATGCGCTGAGCCGCGACGCGGCTTGCCGCGTGGTGGCACGCCTGACGCATTGAGGGCCTGATCGCATGTTGACCTTCGTCGCCTTCGTTGTCGCCATTGCCCTGCTGATTGCCGTCCATGAGTACGGCCATTACCGGGTTGCCGTGGCCTGTGGTGTCAAGGTGTTGCGTTTTTCAATTGGTTTTGGCAAACCTTTGCTCCGCTGGCAGTCCAAAGTCAGTGGCACGGAATTTGTGCTGGCGCTGTTTCCGCTGGGCGGTTTTGTCAAGATGCTCGACGAGCGCGAAGCGCCAGTGCCAGCCGCCGAGCGCCACCTGGCTTTCAACACCCAAAGCCTTGGACGGCGCACGGCCATCGTGGCGGCTGGTCCGCTTGCGAACCTGCTGCTGGCGGTGTTGCTGTACAGCGTGGTCAACTGGACCGGCGTGCAACTCCCCGCAGCAGTGCTGGCGCCCCCGGTGGCCGACTCCATCGCCAGCCAGGCCGGCCTGGTCGGCGGCGAGCGGGTGCTGCGGGCCGGCCTCGAAGGCGAGACGGACAACGCGGTCCAGTCATTCGAAGATGTGCGCTGGCAACTGACCCGTGGCGCCCTGGAGGGGCAGGACGTCCGGCTCTGGGTGCAAGGCGACACCGCCACCACCGAGCGCGAGTTTCTGCTCAAGCTCTCGGGGCTGGGCAGCAACAATGTTGACGCCCAAATGTTCCAGAAAATTGGCCTGATCGGCCCGATGACGCGCCCCGTGCTCGGCGACATCCTGCCCGATTCGGCGGCGGCGCAAGCGGGTTTGCTGGCGGGTGACGAAGTGACCCAGGTCGATGGCAAGTCGATCAACGATGGCCAACAGTTGCGGCTGATGATTCGCCAATCCGTTGTGAATCAGGTGGCGCCGACCCAGCTCTGGAGCATTTTGCGAGAGGGCCAGCGCCTGCAACTCAAGGTCACGCCGCTGGTCGTGATGGAGCAGGAGCAGCCCATTGGCCGCATCGGCGCCTATGTGGGGACGCCGCCGGAGCAGGTGCTGGTGCGCTACGGCGCGATTGATGGCAGCTGGCAGGCGCTGGTGAAAACCTGGGATGTCTCGACGCTGACGCTCAAGATGATGGGCAAGATGCTGATCGGCGAAGCCTCGGTCAAAAATATCAGCGGCCCCCTGACCATCGCCGACTATGCGGGCAAGTCGGCGGGTCTGGGGCTGACCCAATACCTGATCTTTCTGGCGCTGATCAGCGTCAGTCTGGGGGTGTTGAATTTGCTGCCCTTGCCGGTTCTGGATGGTGGACACCTGATGTATTATCTTTGGGAGGGTGTGACAGGCCGGCCTGTTTCAGATGCCTGGATGGAGCGCCTGCAGCAAGGCGGCGTTGCCATTCTGGTGCTCATGATGTCGATTGCTCTTTTCAACGACATTTCCCGCTTGCTCGGCTGATCTCTGGTCATATGGCTGGCGGCTATCTTTTTTTGAATTTTTAATATGCATCTCAATCGTTTTCGCCTCAAAACCCTCTCTGCTCTGGCGGCGCTGGTGCTTGTTGCCCAGTCATCCTGGGCTGTCAGTCCTTTTACCGTCCGCGACATCCGGATTGAGGGACTGCAGCGGGTGGAACCGGGCACTGTTTTTGTGTCCTTGCCGGTGCGGGTGGGGGATACCTACAGCGACGACAAGGGCACGGCCGCCATCCAGAGCCTGTTTGCGCTCGGTTTGTTCAAGGATGTGCGCATTGAGGTGATCGGCGATGTGCTGGTCGTGGTGGTCGAGGAGCGCCCCACGGTGGCCAATGTGGAGTTCGTCGGTACCAAAGAATTTGACAAGGACGTGCTGGTCAAATCCCTGCGCGATATCGGGCTGGCCGATGGCCGGCCTTTCGACAAGGCCCAACTCGATCGTGCCGAGCAGGAACTCAAGCGCCAGTACATCAACCGCAGCCTGTACGCCGCCGAGGTGGTGACCACGGTCACGCCAATCGAGCGCAACCGCGTCAACCTGACCTTTACCGTGATCGAGGGGGAACCGGCCACCATCAGCGAGATCCGCATCGTCGGCAACAAGGCGTTTCCCGAATCCACCTTGCGCGGCTTGTTCGACCTGAACACCGGCGGCTGGCTGAGCTGGTACACCAAGTCCAACCGCTATTCACGCGCCAAGCTCAATGCCGATATTGAAACCTTGCGCTCGTATTACCTGACGCGGGGCTATCTTGAGTTCAAGGTGGACTCGACCCAGGTCGCCATTCTGCCCAACAAGACCGACATTGGCATCAACATCAACATCACCGAGGGTGAGCGCTATGTGGTGAGCAGCGTCCGGCTTGCCGGCCAGTACCTTGGCAAGGAAGACGAGTTCAAGTCCCTGGTGGCGATTCGCCCGGGCGAGGCCTACAACGCCGAAGAAGTGACCAAAACCATCAAGGCGTTTACCGACTACTTTGGCAACTTTGGCTATGCCTTTGCGCGGGTGCAAGCCTTGCCCGAGATCGACCGGGTCAACAACCGCGTGGCCCTGGTGCTGCAAGCCGACCCGTCGCGCCGGGCCTATGTGCGCAAGATCAACGTGGCGGGCAACACCCGCACCCGCGACGTGGTGGTGCGACGCGAATTCCGCCAGCTGGAAGCCTCCTGGTACGACGGCGAAAAAATCCGCCTGTCGCGCGACCGGGTCGATCGTCTGGGCTATTTTGGTGAAGTTGCCGTTGAAACCCAGGAAGTGCCCGGCACCCCGGATCAGGTTGACCTGACCATCAACGTGGTTGAAAAACCCACCGGCAGCCTGAGTCTGGGCGCCGGTTATTCCAGCGGTGATGGTCTGGGCATATCGTTTGGCCTGAAACAGGAAAATGCGTTTGGCTCGGGCAATTCGCTGGGCCTGCAGCTCAACACCAGCAAGATCAACCGGTTGATGGTGATCAACACCACCGATCCCTATTTCACCGAGGACGGTGTCTCCCGCACCCTGGACCTTTATTACAGGACCACCCGTCCGTACCAGGATCAGGACTATTACGAGTTGATCACCGCGGGTGCAGCCATTCGTTTTGGCGTGCCGTTCTCCGAGACCGACACCGTATTTTTCGGACTGGGTGTTGAAAGTACGGAAATTGTCGAGGGACTGTCATTGCCCCAGTCCTACAAGGACTTTGTCGAAGAATATGGCACACCCACTTTGGCGGTGCCGTTGACAGTGGGCTGGGCGCGGGACAGTCGTGACAGTTCGCTGGCCCCCAACAGCGGGCGCTATCAACGCGCCAATGCCGAGTGGTCTTTTGCGGGCGACGTCAGATACCTGCGCGCCACCTACCAGTTCCAGCAGTACGTGCCTCTGAGCAAGCAGTTCACCGCAGCGGTGAATGCTGAAATTGGCCTTGGCGCCTCCGGAAGCGACAAAACCTACCCGGTGTTCAAAAATTTCTTCGGCGGTGGCCTGGGGTCGGTGCGCGGCTTCGAGCAGGGCAGCCTGGGGCCGGTGGATCAATTCGGCACCAATGTGGGCGGCGATAAAAAGTTCAATCTCAACATGGAGATTCTGGCGCCGTTTCCCGGGGCTGGCAACGACCGTACCTTGCGCCTGTATGGGTTTTGGGATATGGGTCTGATCGCCGGTCCCGATCAAGGCCTGCCCATCATCAACGCCAATGCCAATGACTTGCGCTCGTCGGCGGGCATCGGCATCAGCTGGATTTCACCGGTGGGGCCATTGCGTCTGGCGTACTCCACGCCACTGCGCAAGTTTGATAACGATAGAATTCAGAATCTGCAATTTCAGATCGGGACAAGTTTCTAATGAACCATTTTTTACGCCACATTTGCGCATTCACCTTTTGCGGCCTGGCTGTGATGTCGGTCCAGGCGCAGGAATTGCGCATGGGTTTTGTCAGCACCGACCGGGTACTCAAAGAGGCTGGCACCGCCAAGGCTGCGCAGGCCAAGCTCGAACAGGAGTTTTCCAAGCGGGAAAAAGAGTTGGTCGATCAAAAGGCCAGCATCAAGTCTTTGGCCGACAAGTTCGAGCGCGAGGCGCCCACCTTGCCCGAAACCCAGCGCCAGGCACGCCAAAAACAACTGCTGGAGCAGGATCGCGATTTTCAGCGTAAAAGCCGCGAATTCCAGGAGGATCTGAACGCGCGCAAGAACGAAGAACTGCAATTGGTGATCCAGCGCGCCAACAAGGTCATCAAGGACATCGCCGTGGCTGAAAACTACGACTTCATTTTTCAGGATGCGGTGTACGTCAATCCCAAGCATGACATGACTGATAAAGTCATCAAGGCGCTCAACAACGGGCCAGCCAAATAAGCTGGCTTGAAGGCTCGAGGCCTGTGACCCTGCGTTTAGGATCCTTTGTCGAGGCGCTGGGCGGCGAACTGCATGGCGATGCGAGTCTGTTGATCGAGGGGCTGGCCCCGCTGGAAAGCGCCCAGCCCGGGCAGATGAGCTTTCTCAACCAGCCCAGGTTCCTGAAGCAGCTGGCGACCAGCCAGGCCTCCTGCGTGATCGTCAGCCCGCAATTCCAGCAACAGGCCCGTGCGCGCGGGGCCTGCATCATCACCGATCAGCCCTATTTGTACTATGCCCGCGTCACCCAGCTCTGGAAAAAGCACCTGCCTGCGGCAGCCGGGCCATTGATTCATCCCAGCGCCGTGATCGACCCGCAGGCCCGGATTCACCCCAGCGCGCGCATCGGCGCGCTGTGTGTGGTCGAGGCGGGTGCCAGGATCGGCGCCGACACCGAGCTCAAGTCCCGCGTCACGCTGGGCGAGCGCTGTGTGGTGGGCGAGCGCTGCATCATCCACCCGGGCGTGGTCATCGGCGCCGACGGCTTTGGCTTTGCCCCGAACGCCGGCGCCTGGGAAAAAATAGAGCAACTCGGGGCCGTGCGCATCGGCAACGATGTGGAAATTGGCGCCAACACCTGTATCGACCGCGGCGCCCTGCAGGACACCGTGATCGAAGACGGCGTCAAGCTCGACAATTTGATCCAGATTGCCCACAACGTGCACATTGGCCAGCACACCGCCATGGCGGGCTGTTCTGGCGTGGCGGGCAGCGCGATCATTGGAGCGCATTGCACGGTGGGCGGCAGTGGCAATGTGCTGGGGCACCTGACGCTGGCAGATGGCGTCCATATCTCTGCGGGCTCCATGGTGATGCGCTCCATCGGCAAGCCGGGTCTTTATACCGGCATCTTTCCGATCGACGACAACGCGCATTGGGAAAAAAATGCGGCATCGCTCAAACAATTGGCCAGCCTGCGTGAGCGCCTGCGGGCGCTCGAGGCCAAGCTCGCAACCACACAAAATTCAAACTAAGGACATTCCCGATGGACATTCACAAAATTCTCACCAAGCTGCCGCACCGCTATCCGTTTTTACTGGTCGACCGGGTGCTCGAAATCGACAAGGGCAAGACCATCAAGGCGCTGAAGAATGTCACCATCAACGAGCCCTTTTTTCAGGGCCATTTCCCGTATCGCCCGGTGATGCCGGGCGTGCTGATGCTTGAAGCCCTGGCCCAGGCGTCCGCCTTGCTGGCTTTCGACGCCATGGACTCCGGCGCCACCGAGGACAAGGTCTATTACTTTGCCGGCATGGAAGGGGTGCGCTTCAAGCGGCCGGTCGAACCTGGCGACCAGTTGATCCTGGAAGCAACGCTTTTGCGCATGAAATCCGGCATTTTCAAGTTCCAGACGCGCGCTTTGGTCGATGGCGTGATCGCCGTGGAGGCTGAACTCACCTGCGCTTTCCGCAAGATCGCCTGAGGGTGCTGCCTTGACTGCCATTCATCCCACCGCGATCATCGACCCGGCGGCCGAGCTGGACAGCACGGTCACGGTCGGGCCCTACACCGTCATCGGTCCGCACGTCAAAATTGGTGCCGGCACCACCGTGGGCCCGCACTGCGTGCTCGAAGGCCACACCACCATTGGCCGCGACAACCGCATTTTCCAGTTTGCCTCGCTCGGGGCGATTCCCCAGGACAAAAAGTACGCCGGCGAGCCCTGCGAACTGGTTATCGGCGAGCGCAACACCATTCGCGAGTTTTGCACTTTCAACATCGGCTCGCCGGGCGATGTGGGCGTGACCCGGGTGGGTGATGACAACTGGCTGATGGCCTATGTGCATCTGGCGCATGACTGCCAGGTCGGCAGCAACACCATCTTTGCCAACAACTCGACCCTGGCCGGCCACGTGCATGTGGGTGATTGGGCCATTCTGGCCGGGTTTACCATGGTGCACCAGTTCGTCAGGATCGGCGCCCACAGCATGACGGCCATTTGCTCGGTGCTGCTGGCCGACCTGCCCCCGTTTGTCATGTGCCAGGGGCAACCGGCGGTGGCGCGCTCGATGAACTATGAAGGATTGCGCCGGCGCGGTTTTTCGCCCGAGCGCATCAGTGTCGTCAAAGCCATGCACAAGGCCCTGTACCGGCGTGACCTGACGCTGCAAGCTGCCCAGGAAAGCATCGCCGACTTGAGACAAGCGCACCCGGAGTCAGAGCCGGATGTGCAGATGATGCTCTCATTCCTGGCGCAGACATCGGCCCAACGCGGCATCGTGCGCTGAGCCTTGCCCTGCGCCATGCAAGCCGCCCTGGTCGCTGGTGAAACGTCTGGCGACCTGCTCGCAGGCTTGCTGCTCGATGGCCTGAAGCAGCGCTGGCCCGGATTGCAATCGGTTGGCATTGGCGGCCCGCAGATGGCCCAGCGTGGGTTTGAGGCCTGGTGGCCGCACGACAAGCTGGCGGTGCACGGGTTCAGCTGGGAGGTGCTGCGCCGTTACCGCGAGATTCTCGGCATACGCAATCAGCTCAAGGCACGTCTGCTGCAGCATCGCCCGGATGTTTTTATTGGTGTGGACGCGCCTGATTTCAATCTGGACCTGGAAGCCGCCTTGCGGGCCCAGGGCATCAAGACCGTGCATTTTGTCTGCCCGTCCATTTGGGCCTGGCGGCCCGAGCGGGTTGAGAAGATCAAGCGCAGTGCCGACCATGTGCTGTGTGTTTTTCCGTTCGAGCCGGCGCTGCTGGCAGCCCATGGCATTGCCGCCAGCTACGTCGGCCATCCGCTGGCCAGCGTGATTCCGATGCAACCCGACCAGGCGGCGGCGCGTGCCACGCTGGGCCTGGCGCAGCAGGACACGGTGGTGGCGATTTTGCCGGGCAGCCGAGCGTCTGAAATTGCCTATCTGGCCAACCACTTTTTTCAGGCGGCCAGGCTGATCCGGCAAGCCCGACCTGCAACGAAATTCCTCGTTCCCGTGGTGGCGGCCCGCCAGGCCCAAATCGAAGAGGCACTCAGGGCCAGCGGCATGGCCGACCAGGTGCAACTGGTCATGGGCCAGTCCCACGCGGTGCTGGCCGCCTGCGATGTCACCCTGATCGCCAGCGGCACAGCCACCCTGGAGGCGGCGCTGTTCAAGCGCCCGATGGTGATCGCCTACCGCATGGGCGCGCTTTCCTGGCTGCTCATGCGGCGCAAGCGGCTGCAGCCCTGGGTCGGACTGCCCAATATCCTGTGCCGTGATTTTGTCGTGCCCGAACTGCTGCAGGAGGCAGCCAGGCCGGCCGCACTGGCGCATGAAGTTTTGCAGTGGCTTGAAGCCAAAGTCCGTCAGCCTGAGAAAATACGCGCCCTCGAACAACGCTTTAGCGCGCTGCACGCCGAACTGCAGCGCGACACACCGCAACTTGCTGCCCATGCCATCGCGCAACTCCTCGCCAACTGAATCTGCCGCCGGTCGGCCATCAACGACTGTGAAGTCTGGCTCTGCCAGGCGCCGTGTCGAGCCGCCAGCCAGCATGCAAAAGATCGCCCTGAAATGGGGCGTGAACGGCCTGATTGCCGGGGTGGACGAGGCGGGTCGCGGTCCGCTTGCCGGCCCGGTGGTTGCCGCTGCCGTGATTCTGGACGACCTGCAGCCGATCAAGGGCCTGGCTGACTCCAAAAAACTCACAGCCGGCAGGCGTGAGCTTTTGTTCGACGAAATTCGTGCCAAGGCGCTGTGCTTTGCCGTGGCGCAAGCCAGCGTGCAGGAGATTGATGGGCTCAACATTTTGCAGGCCACCCTGCTGGCCATGCGCCGTGCGGTGGAAGGCTTGCGCCTGAGCCCGAAGCTGGTGCTGGTCGATGGCAACCGCCTGCCAACGCTGCCGATGCGCGCCGAGGCCATTGTGAAGGGCGACGCGCTGGTGGCGGCGATTTCGGCAGCCTCGATTCTGGCCAAGGTCACGCGTGACCGCTGGTGCGTCGAATTCGACCAGCGATATCCCCAGTATGGTTTCGCCCGGCACAAAGGCTACGGCACGGCGCTGCACCTGGCAGCCCTGCAAGCGCACGGCGCCTGTCCCGAGCACCGTACCAGCTTCGGGCCGGTGACCGAAGTCCTGCGTGGAGCGACGCCATGAGCACGCCCGAGGTGCTGCACATCAGCTCGCGCGACAACGCCCTTGTCAAAGACCTCAAACGGCTCGCGCATGGCAGCACCGATTACCGCAAGCAGCAGCGCATCTGGGCCGAGGGCGACCATCTGGTGCGCGCCGCCCTGGGCCGGGGTGTGCAACCCGCCATGGGTGTCTTTGCGGCGTCCTATTGGCCCTTGGCCGCTGCGCCCTACACGCGCGCGGCGTTGAAAAATGCCGTCATTTCGGATGACTTGTTTGACGCCATCAGCACGCTGGAGTCGCCAGCGCGCATGGGTTTCGTTTTTGACCTTGTGCCGGCACCAGCGCTCCAGCCGGGGGTTGCCAGCGTCATTCTGGACCGTGTGCAGGATGCTGGCAATGTCGGCTCGATCCTGCGCAGTGCCTCGGCTTTCGGCTTCAAGCAGATCATCGCCCTCAAAGGCACGGCGGCGCTTTGGTCGCCAAAGGTGTTGCGCGCCGGCATGGGCGCGCACTGGGGGCTGCAACTGATCGAGGGCGCTGAACTAGGCCAGCTCACAATGCTCACGGTGCCCCTGCTGGTGACCAGCTCGCACCGCGGCAGCTATTTGCACCAGGCGCTCTTGAATCAGGAGCTTTCGTGGCCCTGCGCATGGGCCTTGGGTCACGAAGGGCAGGGCGTATGTGCCGAGTTGGAGGCGCGCGCCACCGGCCATGTGCGCATTGCCCAGCCTGGCGGCGAAGAGTCGCTCAATGTCGCCGCCGCCGCCGCCATTTGCCTGCACGCCAGCGCCACCGCAAGCCTGGCCAAGGGTTGTCCCTAGGCTATAATTCGGGTCAATTTCGCACCCGCGTACGCTCACAGCAGCAGCCCAGCCCCATCCCAGTCAGCAGTCGCTTCAGGAAGCAATTCCTGTGTGTTTGGGCGTACCCGTAACCATTTCGGAGAACCCAGTGCTTTTGTCTCTCAAGGGAAATACCCCACCGGCCATTTTGGCGCTCGCAGACGGCACGGTCTTTTCCGGTCATTCCATCGGGGCCGCAGGTTCCACGGTCGGCGAGGTGGTGTTCAACACCTCCATGACCGGCTACCAGGAAATCCTCACCGACCCGAGCTATTGCCAGCAAATCGTCACACTCACCTACCCGCACATTGGCAACTATGGTGTCAACCCGCAGGATGTCGAATCTGACCACGTCCACGCGGCTGGTCTGATCATCAAGGACCTGCCGCTGCTGGCCTCCAACTTCCGTTCCATCCAGCCGCTCGATGCCTATTTGCGCGAGCAGGGCACGGTCGCGATCGCCAACATCGACACGCGCCAACTGACGCGCCAACTGCGCACCCAGGGGGCGCAAAACGGCTGCATTCTGGCGCTGGCAGACGGCGAGGTGGCCACCCCGGCGGCGATCGACCGTGCCATTGCGCTGGCCAAGGCGGCACCCAGCATGGCGGGGCTGGACCTTGCCAAAGTGGTGAGCGCCAAGACCGGCTATGGCTGGACACAAACCGAATGGGCGTTGTTCAACCCGCAACAGGGTGACCAGCCCGGTTTTGGTGAGCAAACCGCACCGCGGTTTCACGTCGTGGCCTATGATTTCGGCGTCAAGAAGAACATCCTGCGCATGTTGGCCCAGCGTGGCTGCCGGGTCACCGTGGTGCCGGCTCAAACCCCGGCGGCCGATGTCCTGGCGCAGCAACCCGACGGCATTTTCCTCAGCAACGGCCCCGGCGACCCCGAGCCCTGTGACTACGCGATTGCGGCGGCGGCCGAGTTGATCAACAGCGGCATTCCGACTTTCGGCATTTGCTTGGGCCATCAGATCATGGCGCTGGCCTCTGGAGCAAAAACCTTCAAGATGAAGTTCGGCCATCACGGTGCCAACCACCCTGTCAAAGACCTCGACAGCGGCCGCGTCAGCATCACCAGCCAGAACCACGGTTTTGCGGTCGATGAAACCACCCTGCCGGCCAACCTGCGCGCCACCCACATCAGCCTGTTCGACGGCACGCTGCAAGGCCTGGCGCGAACCGACCAACCGGCGTTCTGTTTCCAGGGCCATCCGGAAGCCTCACCGGGTCCGCATGACATTGGTTACCTGTTTGATCGTTTTGTGGCGGCCATGGAGTCGCGCGGATGAGCTTTTACGGCGTGACCGATATCTGGACTTACGTGATTGGCGCCTTTGGCATTATTTTGCTGCCCGGGCCCAACTCGCTGTATGTCCTGTCGGTGGCGACAGCGCGGGGCATTCGCGCGGGTTTTCAGGGCGCTTATGGCGTGTTTGTCGGCGACACCATCTTGCTGTTGTTGACCGCGCTGGGCGCCGCCGGCGTGCTGCGCACCTATCCGGCCATGTTCATGGTGGTCAAGTATGTGGGTGCTGCTTATCTGGCCTGGGTGGGTTTCAATCTGCTGCGCACGGCCCTGGCCGGATTACGCGCCCGGCCCGAAGTGCCGGAGGCTGTCGTCACGACTTCCCGCCCGGCGGTTGACGCAGCAGACTCGGCTGGCGCGGTGAGCCCGGCGCACCTGCAGCGCCCGTTCCGCCGCGCGCTCGTCATCAGTTTGCTCAACCCGAAGGCGATCCTGTTTTTGTTGTCGTTTTTTGTCCAGTTCATCGACACCAGTTACGCCCATCCGGAAGTGCCGTTTCTGATTCTGAGCGCCATCCTGATGACTTTCAGCGCACTGTACCTGTCGGTGCTGATTTTCACTGGGGCCAAGTTGGCACAGGGATTTGCGCAACGTAAAAAGCTGTCAGCCGGGCTGTCGAGCCTGGTGGGCGGCCTGTTTGTCTGGTTTGGGGCCAAGTTGGCCACCGCCAGCCTCAATTAATAAATCAAAAGAGTCGTTCTCCAACATGCCAAAACGCACTGACCTCAAAAGCATCCTCATCATTGGCGCCGGTCCGATCATCATCGGCCAGGCCTGCGAGTTTGATTATTCCGGGGTGCAAGCCTGCAAGGCGCTGCGCGAGGAGGGCTACAAGGTCATCCTGATCAACAGCAACCCAGCCACCATCATGACCGACCCGGCCACGGCCGATGTGACCTACATCGAGCCCATCACCTGGAAGACGGTCGAGAAGATCATCGCCAAGGAGCGTCCGGACGCGATTTTGCCGACCATGGGTGGCCAGACCGCGCTGAACTGCGCGCTGGACCTCTGGCACAACGGCGTGCTGGACAAGTACACCGGTGCCGCGACCGGCAAGGCGGTGGAACTGATCGGCGCCAAACCCGAGGCCATCGACAAGGCGGAAGACCGCCTGAAGTTCAAGGATGCCATGACCAAAATCGGTCTGGGCTCGGCAAAATCCGGCATCGCGCACAGCATGGAAGAGGCCTGGGCGGTGCAGAAGACCGTCGGTTTCCCCACCGTGATTCGCCCCAGTTTTACGCTGGGCGGCACCGGCGGCGGCATTGCCTACAACCCGGAAGAGTTCGAGGTGATCTGCAAGCGCGGCCTGGAGGCCTCGCCCACCAATGAGTTGCTGATCGAGGAGTCGCTGCTCGGCTGGAAAGAGTACGAGATGGAAGTGGTGCGCGACACCTTGGATAACTGCATCATCGTCTGCTCGATCGAGAACCTGGACCCGATGGGCGTGCACACCGGCGACTCGATCACCGTCGCCCCGGCGCAGACGCTCACCGACAAGGAATACCAGATTTTGCGCAACGCGTCGCTGGCCGTGCTGCGCGAGATCGGCGTGGATACCGGCGGCTCCAACGTGCAGTTTTCCATCAACCCCAAGGACGGGCGCATGGTGGTCATTGAGATGAACCCGCGCGTGAGCCGCTCCAGCGCGCTTGCCTCGAAAGCCACGGGTTTTCCGATTGCCAAGGTGGCGGCCAAACTGGCGGTGGGTTACACGCTCGATGAGCTCAAGAACGAGATCACGGGTGGCGCCACGCCGGCCAGTTTTGAGCCCAGCATCGACTACGTGGTCACCAAGATCCCGCGTTTTGCATTTGAGAAATTCCCCGCTGCCGACAGCCGTCTGACCACCCAGATGAAGAGCGTGGGCGAGGTCATGGCCATGGGTCGCACCTTCCAGGAGTCGTTTCAGAAGGCCCTGCGCGGTCTGGAAGTGGGGGTGGACGGCATGAACGAAAAAACCCAGGACCGGGAAATTCTGGAGCGCGAACTCGGCGAGCCGGGTCCCGACCGCATCTGGTACGTGGGCGACGCCTTTGCCGCCGGCTGGAGCGTGGACGAGGTGTTCGAACT